>JAUHZM010000107.1 GCA_030426005.1 Gammaproteobacteria bacterium | reverse complement strand
AGGCGATCCGTTCAGTGATTTCGTTGCCGCCAACAATAAAGGCGCGGTGGTTACCGGTACTGTGAAAGAAGTTGATTCACGTGGCGTGACAATTGAACTGACTGATGGTGTTGAAGGTTATCTGCGTGCTGGCGAGATTTCTCGTGACCACGTTGACGATGCGTCTAACCTGTTCAGTGTTGGTGATGAAGTTGAATCGAAGGTAACTTCTATCGACCGCAAGACTCGCCGTATTTCATTGTCTATCAAAGCTCTGGAAGCGCAACACGAGAGTGAGGCGATTCAGGAATACGCACGTGGTAGCGATGATTCCGGCAGCAGCTTGTTGGCTGAAAAACTGAAAGAAAAATTGAATAAATAATTCTTTATTCAAGAATCTTTTCAAAGAGCCGCAGCTCACTGATTAGTGGGCTGCGGTTTTTTTTCGTCCATGAAAACTTCGTGGTCAATCGTCAATTATGACGATAAATTAAGTAATATCAGTCACTTAGGCTGGCTTTTTGTTCTGGATTAGTTGCGTGGAACGCAAGGACTCTCTATACTTTCTCGGCTAAAAATTAATCAAAGGGTACAGGGTATGATTAAAACACCAACAATGACGAGGTCAGAACTCATCGAGGTGCTAGTCGAAAAACAACCACATTTAGCGCATCGTGATGTTGAGCTGGCGGTCAAAGCCGTGCTTGAACGAATGGGTAATGCGTTTGAACAAGGTGAGCGAATTGAAATTCGCGGGTTTGGTAGTTTTTCATTGCATTATCGTCCTGCGCGGGTCGGCCGAAATCCTAAAACCGGGGAGTCGGTATCTGTGGAAGATAAGTTTTCGCCGCATTTTAAACCTGGTAAAGAATTGAAGGAACGAGTCGACTCGATCAATTCCTAAATTTATGCAACTCGCACAGCGAGTTGCTAAAAAAGGATTTATACTAAACTGATCTCAGAGCCCGGTTTAGACCCCCAGATTTTAGTATGAAAAAATTCATCCTCACCATCATAGTATTTCTCCTGTTCGCAGTGCTCGCACTGACTATCAATATGCGTAATCCGGGCTCGATAACGCTGAATTATTATTTCGGCTGGCAGGCAGAAGTGGATTTGTATGTGGTCTTAGTTGTGCCATTTCTGATCGGTTTAGTGCTGGGTGCTTTGTTGATGAGCATCTCAGTCTTTCGCAATAAAATGGCCGCTGGACGCAGCAAGCGCCAGCTCGCTAAAGTCGAGAAAGAGGTCGAGAATCTGCGCGCTATGCCGGTGCCTTCCGGTCCGGCTCTACCAGGTTCTGATAACTCTTGATTTGATCTGGCCTCGTAGCCTCGAGGAGCAGTCTTGACTATGTCCATGGAATGGATTTGGCCTGCGTTACTAGCAGTATTATTACTGGCATTGCTCGCCAACCTTTGGCTCGGGTTTCGACGTTACCGAAAATCACCGCCACCGTTGGATTATCTAAAAGGCGTCAACTTTGTCCTTAATGAAGAAACCGATAAAGCTATCGATCTGTTTTTAAAAGCTATTGAGGTCGATAAAGACACAGTCGAGTTACATTTAGCGCTCGGTGGCCTATTTCGAAAATCAGGTCAGTTTGATCGCGCAACGCGTATTCATCAGAATTTGATCGCGCGCCCCAATCTGACTGACGCGCAGCGCGCCAATGCGGTGTATGAATTAGCGCAGGATTACCAAAAAGTAGGCTGGCTCGATCGCACTGAAAATTTGTACAGGGAGTTGTGCGACACGCCGAATTACCGAGTTTCGGCCATAGATGGACTGGTGGCGATATATCAGCAGGAAAGCGAATGGCAGCAGGCCATAGACGCGATGCTGCAATTGCCACACAGCGAGCGTCAAACACGACGTACGGTGCTAGCTAATTTGTACTGTGAGCTCGCCGAGCAATTACTGGAGGATCAGAAATTCACGTCGGCTGGGGTTGCGCTAAAATCGGCTCAGCAATACGCCAACGGAATAGGTCGTGTGGACTATTTGTTTGGGACACTTTATTTTGCGCAAGGTGATTTTCACGCTGCTTTACGCTGTTGGCATCGAGTGCGTAAAACGCACCCTTCGTTAGCGCACCGAGTAATTGGCAATTTGGTTGAAACTTATCAGTCGCTGGGGGATGACAAGGCGTTGGCACAGTTTCTTCAAGAGGAGCGCAGTGTGCCACGTGAGAAGTTGGCTTTTGTACTTTGGTCATCAGCACTAAAAGATGTATTCGGCGAGTCCACCGCGACGGCCATGGTGTGTGATCGCGTGATCGAGACCGGATTTAGCGCGCCAGTCAGCGCTTACTTATTGCAAATGCTGAATCAAAAAGGCCTTTCCTCAATACATGAAGATAGTTTGCTCACCAGTATGTTGAATAGAGAAAAAAACCGTCAGATTGAGTATACTTGTATCGGGTGCGGTTTCGACACTAAAGCCATGTATTGGCATTGTCCTAACTGCGGGCAGTGGGAAAGCTTTCATTAGGTCAGGTGCTTAGGCGCAGTGTGTGCCGTGTAAACGCTTGACCAATAACCTGTAATTATAATGAGACACAGTCAGTGACCACCGAGATTAAACACCTTGTATTCAAAGGAATTGAGAAAAAAGAACAGATTCTTTTTAAATCGTTCCTGAATCTGGCGAAGAACGAGCTCACCTATCAAGTTGTCATACTGAAAGACGGCGACGATAGCGAACCGGATATTGCCATCGTGGATGCCAGCTACCAGTATGGTGATGCCGAAGACGATATTGCGGCCTTGCCGTCGATTAAGGTTGGCAACAATGTCGAAGAGAGTGGTGCCGGATACCTTTCAAGACCTGTTCAATGGAGTGATTTCAAGACTGAGTTAGTTCGGCTGGAGTTTGACGGCTCTGGCGAAGCTCAACCGGATGTTGAGCGTGTGCTACCAGACGAAATGCAGTTCGTTATCGCTGAAATGGATGAGAAGAGCGAGTCCGATGTGCCCGCATCGGAAGAGGCGACTTTCTCTGATGCGGCTGAGTACGACTACGAGCTCGATAATATGAGCGTCGATTACCACAGTTTTACGAATAGTGAATACATGAAAGTGGTCGACGATGTGCGAGGCTTTGCCGATGGTGACGAAGCAGCGCCAGAGGTGGAGACCGCCAAGAGCGTGGTGTTGACCACCGACGAAGAGAGCGGTTCGGCCAGCAGCGTGTTGGTGATCGAGACCAATACGCTCGACGCTTGGGAGATGTCTGAATCCGAGCTGGATGAAGATCACACTGTGACCAACCTCATTTTGACCGATGAAGAAGATGAGGTTGAAGAGGCGCCCGATAAGCAGGCCGAGCAGGCACTAACTGAGCGTTTATTGACAGGTACGCCGGTCAACCCTGGAGACGATTTTTGGGAATATGATTTAGAAATTTATTCAGACCGCGAGAGTTTACTGTTTATTAAGCCTGGCCGGGATATGGTTTACTCGCATAAGGAGCCAGCCAAGTGGGCCAAGGCCTTAAGTGCTGAACAGATAACGAAGATTCCGATCGGCGCCGATTGGCATCCGACTGAAGGACTAAAAGCGTATCCTACGAATCGACTTATTTTTGCGCACACTCTGGCAACGCACACCAAGTCCTTAGCGCGCGGCCTGGATGAAACCAGTGAGTATATTCTTGAACGTTGGCCGCATTTTGATTTGCTCGAACTGGACAACGTGCTACTCAAACTATGTACCTTGCTGTTCGTCAATCCAGAAAGCGCCTACAGTCTGATGCAAAAATCAGGTTACAGTCGCCATGTGGTATTCGGCTTGATGAATGCTTGCCACAAGCTCGGTATTTTGCGTCGCCCTGAGGATGTCAAAATCGAGGAGTTCTCAGAGGCCAGCAACGAAGACGGTATGTTTGGAAAAATTAAGGACGTATTCCGTTAATTATTCATAATTTATTAGCTACGCACACGAGGTTGGTTTGTTAAGAGTTGCGGTAACCGGCGCCACTGGTCGGATGGGGCGTGCCATTGTGCAGGCCTTGCAAGCGTCAAAGGATGATACATTGGTTTTGGCGGCAGCCATTCATCGTTCAGACAGTAGTTTGCTAGGTGCTGATGTTGGCGAGGTCGCCGGTATTGGAAAGCTGGGCGTACCGATTGTGTCAGGTATCGAAGAGGCCGAGTTCGATGTATTGATTGATTTCAGTCCTATTGAGCCATGCTTGCATAATTTACGCTACTGTGTGGCGAACAATAAGTCAGTGGTCATTGGCACCACGGGATTTGAGCGTACACAAGAGGCCGAGATTCATGCTGCTGGTAACAAGATTCCGCTGGTATTCGCCGCCAATATGAGTGTGGGTATGACCCTATGCTTCCATCTTGTCCAGCAAATGGCGCCGATTTTGGCCGCCGACTCGGATATTGAGATAATTGAAACCCATCACCGCCATAAAGTGGATTCACCGTCGGGAACTGCCATGCGGCTTGGCGAGTTGATTGCTCAGTCACTCGGGCGAGACCTCGACGATTGCGCGGTCTATGGTCGTCAGGGTATTTCTGAGCCCCGTGACCGAGAGACTATCGGGTTCGCGACTGTACGTGCCGGTGATGTAGTTGGGGATCACACGGTTTTATTCGCCAGCGAAGGCGAGCGGATCGAGTTAACACACAAAGCGTCTTCGAGGATGACCTTCGCCAAGGGCGCGGTGCGTGCTGCATCCTGGTTAGCCAGTCAAGAAGTTGGTTTGTACGACATGCACGACGTGCTTGGATTACGAGTCTGAGCGACTTCGTGTGCAAGTAAGAAACTAATTGCACTTTTAGAGCTTAATCACATTGCAAGCCGCTCATTGCTTCGGCTAAAATACCGCGCGATGAAAAGGCCACCACAAAAGCCGAAAAAGTAACCCAAAAAGGGAGAAGCCACCAACAGGGCTTCTCCCTTTTTTTAAGCAAATTTTGAGTTACATGTGTAATTCAACTTGACCAGGGCACCCAATGAAACATAGCGCATTATTGGCATTAGCAGATGGAACATTGTTTTGGGGGCAGTCGATTGGCGCCGCCGGGCAAACTGTCGGTGAGGTTGTTTTCAATACCGCAATGACCGGTTACCAGGAAATTCTGACTGACCCTTCGTACTCCAAACAATTGGTCACATTGACCTATCCCCATATCGGCAACACCGGCACAAACGGCGAGGATATCGAGTCTGACTCAGTCAGCGCGGCTGGGCTTATCATTCGTGACTTGCCTCGCATGGCCAATAACTGGCGCAATTCGCAGAACCTGGATGCATACCTAGCAGACAATAACCTAGTTGCTATCGCCGATATCGATACGCGCCAATTAACGCGTCTGTTGCGTGAGAAAGGCGCACAGAATGGCTGTATTGTCGCCGGTGACAATATCGACCCTGAACAAGCTGTTGCTGCAGCAAACGGGTTTCCAGGCCTTAAGGGGATGGACCTCGCTAAGGAAGTGACCACAGACGAAGCCTATGAATGGTCGCAATCTGTGTGGTCGTTGACGGAAGGGTATCAGCAGCAGGCCAAGTCGGATTTTAAGGTGGTGGCTTACGATTTTGGGGTTAAGCACAACATACTTCGAATTCTGGTCGACTCGGGGTGTGACGTCACCGTCGTGCCAGCACAGACCAGTGCGTCGGAAGTCTTGGCGATGAATCCAGATGGCGTGTTTTTATCTAACGGTCCGGGGGACCCGGAGCCCTGTGACTACGCGATTGAGGCGACTAAAACCATCATCGATGCCGGTAAACCGATATTTGGCATTTGTTTGGGGCATCAAATCCTAGCGTTGGCGTCGGGTGCACAGACTGAGAAAATGAAATTTGGCCATCATGGCGCGAACCATCCAGTGCAAGATCTGGCCAGCAAAAAGGTCATGATCACCAGCCAAAACCATGGCTTTGCGGTGGCCGAAGCAAGTCTTCCCGACACACTCACAGTGACACACCGATCCCTGTTTGATAACACAATTCAGGGTATTCGTCGTACGGATGTACCAGCATTTTCGTTTCAAGGACACCCAGAAGCGAGCCCAGGCCCACGCGACGTCGCCCCTTTGTTTGAACAATTTATCCAGATGATGCAGGCCCATAAGGCCAGCACAGCCGAGGAGAACTAAGCATGCCAAAACGCAGTGATATTCAAACCGTACTGATTATTGGTGCCGGCCCGATCATTATCGGTCAGGCCTGTGAGTTCGACTACTCCGGTGTGCAGGCTTGTAAAGCGCTTAAAGAAGAAGGGTTTCGTGTGGTCTTGGTGAACTCGAACCCAGCCACCATTATGACTGACCCCGGTTTTGCCGATGCAACCTACATCGAACCGATTAGCTGGCAAGCGGTGGAGAAGATCATCGAGGCAGAAAAGCCAGATGTACTATTGCCGACCATGGGTGGTCAAACCGCGTTGAACTGTGCATTGGATTTGGAGCGCGAAGGTGTTCTCGCCAAGCACGGCGTCGAGATGATCGGGGCGACCAAAGAAGCCATCGATAAAGCCGAAGACCGTGAGAAGTTTAAAGCGGCGATGACCAAGATCGGCCTTGAGACCGTGCGTGGCGACATTGCGCACAGCATGGATCAGGCGTTTGAAATCCTTGAAGATCTCGGTCTGCCAGTCATTATTCGGCCTTCTTTCACGATGGGCGGCACTGGCGGTGGTATCGCATACAATAAGGCCGAATTCGTAGAGATTTGTCAGCGCGGTTTGGATGCCTCGCCAACCAATGAGCTTCTGATCGAAGAATGTATCTTTGGCTGGAAAGAATACGAGATGGAAGTGGTGCGTGATCGCGAGGACAACTGCATCATCATCTGTTCGATTGAAAATTTTGACGCCATGGGCGTACACACCGGCGACTCCATCACAGTCGCGCCAGCGCAAACGCTGACGGATAAAGAGTATCAGATTATGCGCGACGCCAGTTTGGCGGTCTTGCGTGAGATCGGTGTTGATACCGGCGGTTCAAACGTGCAATTCGCGGTCGACCCGAAAACCGGTCGGATGATCATTATTGAAATGAATCCACGCGTTTCACGCTCGTCGGCACTTGCCTCCAAAGCAACGGGCTTTCCGATTGCCAAAGTGGCTGCCAAGTTGGCCGTTGGTTATACGCTGGATGAATTGCGGAACGAGATCACAGGCGGTCTGACGCCAGCCTCGTTTGAGCCAAGTATCGATTACGTGGTCACCAAGATTCCACGTTTTGACTTTGTGAAGTTTCCGCAAGCAGACGATACGCTGACCACTCAGATGAAGTCTGTTGGCGAAGCGATGGCGATTGGCCGAACCTTTCAGGAGTCCTTGCAAAAAGCCATGCGCAGTCTGGAAATCGGCAGTCATGGTTTTGAGCCGCAACTTGGCGAGCTCGAGGGCGCAATGCGTGAAACACGCCTGAGCCAAGCTCTACGCGTGCCGAAGGCCGAGCGTTTGTGGTATATCGGCGATGCGTTCCGCGAAGGTATGAGTGTGCAAGCGGTGCATGAAGCTACTGGTATCGAGCCTTGGTTCCTCGCTGAAATTGCAGATTTGATGCAAACCGAGGCCGAGGTTGCTGCCGCTTCGTTGGCCGATCTCACCAAAGAGCAGGTGTTTGCTTGGAAACGCAAAGGTTTCTCCGACGTGCACCTGAGTCAGCTGCTTGCTTGCAGTGAAGATGCGTTCCGGGCTCAGCGACATGCTTTGTCTGTGCGTCCAGTTTATAAGCGTGTCGACTCCTGTGCGGCAGAATTCGCCACGGCGACCGCTTATATGTACTCGAGCTATGAGCAAGAGTGTGAAGCAGAGCCAGTCGCCACCGACAAAATTATGGTGTTGGGCGGTGGTCCAAACCGCATCGGGCAGGGTATCGAGTTTGATTATTGTTGTGTGCATGCCGCTATGGCTTTGCGCGACAATGGCTATCAAACCATTATGGTGAACTGTAATCCTGAGACGGTATCAACTGACTACGATACCTCGGATCGCTTGTATTTTGAGCCGCTGACTTTGGAAGACGTGCTCGAAATCGTGCATAAAGAAAATCCGACTGGTGTCATCGTACAATACGGTGGACAGACTCCGCTTAAACTGGCGCGCCCCTTGGAAGCGCAAGGCACACCAATCATTGGTACGTCACCGAAAGCGATTCACGATGCAGAAGACCGTGAACAATTCCAGGCGCTGCTCAATCGCTTAAATCTGAAGCAGCCGCCGAATAGGATTGCTTCAAGCGAAGAAGATGCGCTGGAAATGGCGGAAGAAGTGGGTTACCCATTGGTGGTGCGCCCATCCTACGTGTTGGGTGGCCGTGCGATGGAAATCGTCCATGACACCGCGGCATTGAAAAATTATATGGCTTCGGCAATTCAGGTGTCTAATGAGTCACCGGTACTGCTGGATCGATTCTTGAATGATGCGATTGAAGTCGACGTGGATGCTATTTGCGATGGCGAGCAAGTGGTGATTGGCGGCATTATGGAGCACATTGAGCAAGCTGGTGTGCACTCAGGGGACTCTGCGTGTTCTTTGCCACCGTTTAGTTTGTCTGAGGAGACAAAAGCTGATCTTCGTGAACAGACTGCCCAAATGGCGCTTGCGTTGAATGTGGTCGGTTTGATGAATGTGCAATTTGCGATCAAAGGCGACGACATCTTTGTGCTGGAAGTCAATCCTCGTGCGTCTCGTACCGTGCCGTTTGTTTCTAAAGCAACCTCGCGTCCGTTGGCGAAGGTGGCTGCATTATGCATGGCCGGAAAAACGTTGGCTGAGCAGGGTATTCAAGGCGAAATCATTCCGGAATACTATTCTGTGAAAGAAGCGGTGTTCCCATTTGTTAAGTTCCCTGGCGTGGACACCTTGTTAGGGCCGGAGATGAAATCTACCGGTGAAGTGATGGGCGTTGGTCGCAGTTTTGGCGAAGCCTACGACAAGGCGCAGCAGGGTACGGGTGCGAACATCCCGCAAACAGGCACCGTATTATTTAGTGTGCGCGACACAGACAAAAAGATTGCAACTGAGTTAGCAAGCTATCTCTCGGGCGCTGGGTTTGATATTGTTGCTACTCGAGGAACGGCACAAGCGTTCCGCGATGCGGGCATTGAGACCAAAGTAGTGAATAAGGTG
>JAUHZM010000106.1 GCA_030426005.1 Gammaproteobacteria bacterium | reverse complement strand
GTACTGCCGTTTAGAATGGCGTTCAGTTGTGACGCCGAGATACCGTCAATTTCATCACCCGTGTTCACCGCATTGATCACATTTGACCAGCTAGTGCCGGAGTAGTCCTGCGCCGTGGCGCTTCCATCTAGGTCTATACCTTCGGTTTTAAACCAATTACGCTCGTGCGTATTGTTATATGCCGTGGCGGAAAACGACAGCGTTTCCGAGAGGTCAAATCGGTACTGTAAAATAGCCTGCTCGTGCGCCGTTTCAATGTTGTCCAGCTCAGACAAACCGTAGCGTCGGTCTGGATTTGCACGAAAATCTACGTCAGTCAAACCGAGGTAGCTCTGATTCGAATCCTGGTCGGCCTTTTGTAATTTCAATTCAAACGAATGGCGACTGTCGGTTGGCGCGTATGCGAGTTTAACCATATAGTCGGTTACATCGAGCCCGGTGTCGGATTCGGAGTTATCGACGGTCTGGAAACCATCGGATTGCCACTGCTGTACTTCGAACAAATAGCCAAATCCATTCGCTTGCGTGTCACCGTACTGCGCCAACAATCGAGCCGTGCTGTCTTGACCGTACTCTAGCATTACCTTACCACCGGCTTCTGCTGGGATCGCGGTCGATACCATATTTAAGGCACCACCAATGGTGTACGGGCCTTGAGTAATCGCAGCCGGGCCTTTAACGACCTCAAACGCTTGCATACGACCAGCCGTCGGAAAGTAATACGCAGAAGGCGCTGAATATGGCGCTGGTGCAATCAATACATTGTCTTCCAGTAAGGTGATGCGCCCACTACGCTCCGTGGCCACACCTCGAATACTAATATTCGGGCGTAATCCGTAACCGTCTTCAACTTGAATAGACACCCCTGGAATAGAGCGCGAGATACGTTGAATATCAGCGTATTCAAACTTATCCAGTTCAGCAGCATCCACCAGGTGCGCCGAGCCGGTGATGTTATCGATATCGGCACGCGTACCGATGGTCAACACCTCGTCCAGAGGTTGGTCCGCTTCCGCAGCCGTTGCAGTGGTGCAGACCAGTCCCATTGTTACTGCGCCACACAGGGCGCGCGCTAAAAGATTCTTTGTTTGCAGCATAAAATCCGGTCCCTACATTGGGGTTTGTTTGGGTAACCGGAATATACTGATCTTGGCCTATGGCTTCAATGGCAAATGAGAATCTATCTTATTTTTGTTTGTAGTTTGATTGTCAGGCAGCTTTTACCCGCCCGGAATCCTGAACTTGTTCTTGAACACTGTGTCTCGGCCGCAGCAATTGGCCCATTTTTACCTGACCGAGTTCTGGCGTGAACTCAGCTCCACGCCAAGCGACTTGTCCTTGAATAAACACATAGGGCACCACGTCATCGGACCGGTTCACCAATTGAGTATGCTGATACTCTTCGCGGAACACACGTGCCACATTGGCTTCACCGTCGTACTGCGCGAGCTGTTTGGGGTCAACCAAAATTAGATCAGCAACATCATCGGTGTAAATCGTACCGCGATCCACATTAAACACGTCAGCAGCATCTTTTGTGAGTCGCTTCACCATGTAAGTGACATCTTGCTCACCACCTTCTGCTGCCAATTTCAGGCTGCGTAGATTGACATCGTAAAATGCCATATTGGTAAGATGCGCACCGCTGTCGTTAAACCCAGGTAATAAACTGGGATCCATGAGTAAACGGCGTACCGTCTTCATATCTCGATTAGCCGTCACGGTGTACCAGGAAATTTTGGTATCAAAGCTGCGCAACACCTGTAGCATAAAATCGGCTTCATCGCTCACCCAGTAAAAATCACGTTCTACCAAGGCGCGTTCTTCGGCACCTAACTCGTTAGGCTCACCACCACGTTTAATTTCCAACACTCGTTCGAACAATGCCTGGAATGTTTGGCCCTGCCAGGCTTCAAGCGGGCAAAGGTCTACCGTCATGTTGTTAAAATCTCGATCAAACGCGTAGTCCTCCAGACGCAAACAACGTCGCAAGCGCGCGAGGTTAAAACCGGTTTTACCCTTCAACCACATGGCACGAAACTGTTTGATGTAATCCGGATCTCGCAGAATCTTTTGCCGTGCTTCGACATCTTCCAGGTCAGTCTCATTGAGCGCGCGAAGTTCCGGTATTTCTTCTGCCAATGGTGTGACTGCGCCATCAGACCAAGTTTTAAATGGTGCGCCCAGAGCCTGCATATAAAAATCGCCTCGAAAGAAGCGGGAGTTGATAATCTTGGTGAGTAGACGCGTCAGCTTAATGATGTTGCGGTTAGAAGCCACGTCAAGCGCTGCCACAACCGTCGTTTTCAAGGGCTTGCCATGCAGCCTTCCTGAAGACAGTAAAAATGTCTTAAATACTTCCAGCGGGCGATCTTTGGGTGGTGTTGCTTGCCATACTGCGCCGGCGTCGCGCACTTCTTGCGTCAAGCGTTTAATTTCTCCGTATTTAGCAAACTGAGTTGGAATCGTTTTGTGGCAATTCGGTTGATTCGCTAGATAGTGGAATGGCAGCGCATCGGTTGAAAATCCAGCAAAACCCTGTTGCAAACCGCTACGTAGCAACTGCGACATCGTATCAAGTTCCGCTTGCGTTGGATCTCGTTCCACACTGGCAGCAAACCCCATCGCTTCGATCCGCAACATCGAATGCGGAATCATGGTGACAACATTCGGCCCCAAATTTAGGGTATCCAGATGGCTTAGATAGTCTGCGCTAGTATTCCAGTCTACGCGATCAGCGCAGGCACGCAACACTGACTTTGGCATGTTCTCTACCCGCGCGTAACAATCCACAATCGGGTCGTAACCGTCTTTTCGTTGACTGCCAAAGGCGAGACCCAAACTACAATTTGAAATCACTACCGTGGTCGTTCCATGGCGAGTTGATTCCGGGAGCCCGGGTGCTACTTCCACTTCGAGATCATAGTGAGTGTGGATATCAAACAACCCCGGCATTGCCCATAAGCCAGTTGCGTCAATCACCTCCCTTGCGGCATCAGCTGGCAAACGATGACCACGCGCAGCAATTCGACCGTGTTTGATGCCAATATCTTCAGTGACCGGCGGTTCGCCATTATTAAATATGCGAGCGTTTTGGATTACAGTATCGAATTTCATTAGTCTGATGCGTTGCTTAGTTGATTGAAGTACGCCGTCAACATCGAAGCACCGACTTCAATGACCTGCTCTGGCGGCAACGAGTTTTGGTCGAACACCTGTCGGTGCACAATGCCTTCGCCCATAGCAAATAGGTTATGGGTCACGATCTCAGGTGTTGGTAGGTTGAAGGACTGCACAAATAAGCGAATCTGATCGCGCAGGGCGTCCTCACCTTGGCGCATTATTTCTCCGAGCTCAGGGTCTACGCTGCGGCGTTGTTCCAGCACTTGGTGGAGTTCTGGCTTATCGGCATGATAGGCATAAACAAACTCTAGGGCTCGAACAAACAATGCGTGTAACCGCTGTGCACTCAGGGTATCTGCGGCGCTCAGAGAAAATGGCGGCAAATGTTCTCGAATCGACTCCAGCCCTCGCCGTGCAATCTCTCGTAAAATGTCATTTTTATTTTCAAAATACTGATAAAAGGTGCCTACCGCGACATATGCCGCAGCGGCAATCGTCTTGGCAGTGGTCAGCTCGTAACCCTGATCAGCGAACTCCAATTCAGCAGCATCCAATAATGCTTCTCGCTTGCGGATAGCGCGCGCTTGGGTGGGCATTGGTTTCACGATTCACTCTCCGGATCACTAACAACTGATTAGCAGCTAAGTCTGTTCTATATTGAACTTGACGTCAAGTTCAATATAGAACAGACTGGCAAAACGATCAAACTCGACTCGAACACACTATGATGAACTCGACCACATCAGGACCATCAACTTTCACCAATACCCGCGTTAACGAGTGGTATCAACGCGGCGATGTTCGCACACTAAATGGAAAGTCAATCTTCATCGTTGACGAGGGCTCTGAGTTAGATACAGCCGTGATACTGATCCACGGATTCCCTACCTCATCGATGGATTGGGAGCCTATGTGGCCAACATTGAGTCAGCAGTTTCGTGTCGTTACTCTCGACATGTGGGGATTTGGCTTTTCCGAAAAGCCCAATAAACGATGCTATTCAATTCACCAACAGGCGGACCTGTTCGAAACACTCATCAGCGAGCTAGGCATTCGTCGCTACCATATTATTGCGCACGACTACGGCGTGTCTGTGGCACAGGAACTGCTCGCGCGCTACGAGCCTAGCGAGGATAGGCAGTGGTTATCGCTCTGCCTTTTAAATGGGGGGCTATTCCCAGAATCACACCACCCACTGCTGATCCAAAAATTAATGCTGAGCCCACTCGGTAAGTACATCAATTACCTAACCGGATTCAAACAGTTTTCCAAGTCTTTCTCGTCTGTATTTGGTGCGAATAGCAAACCCAGTGAACAGGAACTCCAAGAGTTTTGGGAGGCGATTAACGTTAATCAGGGACGTCACGTATTCCATAACCTAATCACCTATATGAACGATCGACGAACCCACCGTGCACGCTGGGTCACTGCATTACAGAACTCACCAATACCGATTGCATTGATCAATGGTTCAGTCGATCCGGTTTCAGGTGCACACTTGGTAAAGCGTTATAAAGAGCTCGAGTGTCGGTTGGATTACTTGGCTGAACTGGGCGCAATCGGCCACTATCCGCAGGTTGAAGCACCGCAGCAAGTATTGGCTGCGTATCAGTCGTTTTTATCTAACTTAGGCAAATCATAGGAAACAATAACCAGACCATTGGCCTGGCCGCCACCATCTAAGCTCACACTCCCCTGCTCGACAGTGCCGGTCCCACCGGCACCGCCGCCGCCGAGTGCACAATCGACACTTGATCCTGCACCGCCGCCATAGAAACCACCGCCACCGCCACCACTACCGACGTTTGATTCTTGAGGGCCATCACCACCACGCGTACCGATACCCTGTTTGACTTTACCCGGTGACATACCTCTACCGTTAGTCCCAAAGGAGCCGCCAGCTCCACCACGGCCAATCAACCCACCGTTGCCGACACCACTGCCGCCACCGCCGCCGCCAGCGATCACGAGAATTTCGTCACCGCGCACACGAATAACACCGCTAGCGCCACCGCCACCGCCGCCACCACCGGCCTTCCCTGAAGCAGCTGTTCCGCCCTCAAACCCTGGGGCGGAACAACCGCCTGTGCCGCCATCCGGCAGCTCGCCATCCATGCCACGAACACCAACAAAAACGTCCAGTGACTCACCTGGACTAACGCTGACATTCGAGACAGCAGTGCCTCCCTCACCGCCGTTGTTCAGGAGAATTCCAAACCCATTCCCTGACCCTCCTGAAGCACCAACAGCGAAAATCCGTATTTCGCTGACACCCTCTGGTATGACAATTATTTCGGACTTGGTGAAAGTCAAGCTGACGCGTTCGACAGCCGAATCACGATCGGTATGCGGCAATCTTGCCTGAGGTACCGTATCAATCTCGCTGCTTGGAATGAACTCACGTTTCACGCTTGGTCACCTACATTTGGTTTGGATGAGAAAAGTGTAGGCTTATCCTGTACAGCTGTATGTAGCACAATTGGACTAGTGGTATGATTAGCCCAGCAGAGCAACCGTCTAACCACGCTAGGCTACCCACCACCACTAATGAATGGGAATACAACATGCTAGGCACCCACATCCTACTGGTCGACGACCACACCTTGTTTCGAACTGGTATGCAAATGATTCTGACGCAAGTCGGTGGCGCTCGAGGTGTCTCAGAAGCTAGCTCGGTTAGAGAGGCATTCGATTTTGACGAATCGAGCGTTGATCTCATTCTGCTGGATATTCCTCTACCCGGCCTGAACGGAATCGATGGTATCAAGCCAATGCGAGAAAAGTTTGCCGGTGTGCCGATCATCATTTTGTCAGCCAGTTCTGAACTAGCCTCAATCCGCCAGGCCAGAGAACTGGGTGCAGCCGGTTTTTTAAATAAAGCGGCTTTAGCCGAAGAAATTGTCAACTCAATCACTCATGTCCTTGATGGCGGGCAGTGTTTTCCGGAAGGTGTCGATAATCAACCGACACCCAGCGTTAACTCAGGCGGTCATGCACTTACACCGAGGCAAACCGAGGTATTGATTTACCTCTGCGAGGGCAAGCCAAACAAGCTAATCGCACGAGAGTTAGACATGTCCGAAAACACCGTGCGCGTACACGTTTCCGCCATCCTTTCAGCGCTCGGTGCTAAAAATCGTACTGAAGCGATTCTGATCGCACAGCGTGAAGGCATCACAAACTAGCACACAGAACGATGAGGTCATCTGCTTCGGTTGCCAAGAAAACGGTTTTACGTGAGCAGCTAAAACAACTTCACAGCAATTTACTACCACAGATAGCGGCATACACTTTGGTAGTGTCACTCGTTGCTTTTCTGTTGTATCGATGGTCACAAGACATCCGTGTGCTTATTTGGGCCGCGATCATCTTTATCATCAACGGTGTTGGACTGGCTCGCGCGGTAATTAATCGCGACGATGTGTTTGATGAACCTCGGCGCATCGGCTTGTCTGAAACGATCATGGCCACCATCAACGGTGCGCTTTTTGCAATCTTACCGCTCATGATCGTGCCGGATGCGACGGCGGAAATCACTATGTGGATTGTATTTGCCAGCACTGCCTTGGCTGCGGCCAGCATCTCGATGCAATCAAGTTGGCTGCCAGTATTTCTGGGTTTTAATTGCACGCAAATGGGCGCACTAGCGTACAGCTTATCGTTACGTGAAGAAGCGATCTACCATGGGCTGGCACTTGGTGTGTTAATCCTGTTAGTAACGCTCGCGCTGTTCGCAATTAACCTGCAACGCGCGATTCAAAACGCAATCATTCTACGCTTTGAAAACAACGGCTTAATTCACAGGCTACGCTCTGCATTAACACAAACTGCGGAGGCAAATCGTGCTAAGTCAGTCTTTCTAGCTTCGGCCAGCCACGACCTACGGCAACCCTTGCATGCACTTGGCCTACTCACCGAAACATTAGGGGGCACGCCGCTCAACGAGAAACAGCAACTTGTGCAAGAACATATGATGTCGGCAGTGGAATCAACCCGCACAATGCTCGACTCATTGCTGAATATCTCCAAACTTGATGCCGGCGCTATTTCAGCGGAACCGCGTCCGTTTTTAGTACAGTCGATTTTCGCCAAACTGGAAGCTGAGTTAGCACCGACTGCGGATGAGAGTGAGTTGATTTATCGTACTCGAGAGACCATCGCCGCCGCCCACTCAGATCCGTTTATTGTTGAGTTGATACTGCGCAATCTCATCGCCAACGCGATTCGTTATACTCAGCAGGGAGGTTTACTGGTGGCTTGTCGTAAAAGAACCACCGGGCAACTCATGATCGAAGTCTGGGACACTGGCGTCGGCATGCATGCAGACCAATTGGATGACATTTTTCGAGAATTCAAACAGCTGGATAACCCAGAGCGCGATGCACAAAAAGGCTTTGGCCTGGGGCTAGCGATTGCGCAAGGCTTGGCTAAGACGATTGACAGCGAGATTAAGGTTCGCTCGAAACCCGGCAAGGGCACAGTATTCCGGTTTGCGATACCCACTTCAGACGCAGAGATCATTGCGGATTTGCCGAACCCAACCACCTTAAATGAGTTCGTTGATAAACGTGTTCTGATTATCGATGATGATCAGCGAATTCGAGTATCAATGCGCAGCCTGCTGGAAACATGGGGTTGTGTTTGCATCGATGCGGAATCAGCAGAAGACGCCATCGCACTGTTGCAGGGTAGCTCCGTTGATCTCATGCTGGTTGACTACCGACTACGCGAAGGAAAGACCGGACGCGATGCGATTAATAAACTGCGTTCAACATTAAACCAATCCGTGCCTGCCATTATTATCACCGGCGACACCGGCAAGGATCGGATTCAGGAAGCTCAGTCAGTAGACGCCCTACTTCTACACAAACCTGCGTCTGCCAGTCAACTCCAGCGTATGATGCGGTCACTTCTCTAGTACGACCACATCACCGCTAACTAGGCACTCTTATTACTCGTTCTCAACATCTTTGGTGCTGCTTGCTTCGTTAGCTGTGTCAACCTGCGTTTCGCTTGATACGTCACCGACGTCAGATTCAACCGATTCAACTTGCGTTGATCTGGCGCGCGCAGCTTCAGTGGCTTCGATATCGGCAAGCATCAAATTTTTGATAACCGGCACTGGCGCATTGCCATAACTTAAAAACTTGTTGTGAAACGCTCGCAGATCGAATCGATCACCGAGCTTCTCTTTCAACTGCTCGCGAAAGGCCATGATTTCGGAATAGCCTGCAAAATAACTAGTTAACTGTACTTGCGACACCGTTGCACGACGCCACTTTCCCTCTGCCTCGGTGCGCTCCTGAAATGCTTCGTTCATCAGCAAATCGAGCGCTTCTTCACGCTCCATACCAAGCACCTGAATGCTGTAATCCAAAATAGTGTTGACGACCACACGCAAATTCCATTTGCTGTACATAAGCCACATCTCAGGCTCATTATTCGCGTACCCAGCCTCGAGCATCATGCGCTCGGAGTACACTGCCCAGCCCTCTACCATTGCGCCATTACCGAAGATGGATTTGATCTTACTCGGTGACTTATTAGCATGCATCAACTGTGTATAGTGTCCAGGAATCGCTTCATGAATATTCAGGATTTGCAGTATCCAATGGTTATATTCACGCAGGTAACTTTCAGCTTGTTCCTCGGTGTAGTCGTCTAGTGGCGAAACGTTATAGTATGTATTTGCCGTGGCGTCATAGGGACCAGGCGCATTGACTGATGCGCCAGCAAAACCACGTTGATACTCAGGCGTTAGCCGAACAACCAAGGGGCGACTTGGATCGGAATCGAGCAATTGGTGTTCGTCAACAAAAGCCTGAAGAACAGGGATTTGGCGACGAACTTCATCGACAAAGTCTTCTCGTGCAACATGCTTCTGCGACAAATGATCAATCAAGGTTTTTACAGCAACAAGTCGGTCTTCAGGTATCTCCTGTTCGGCCAAATATTTTGGCCACAGCTCTTCCGTGATTTCGATCATGTGCGCATGCAAACTTTGCTTGGCCTCCAGCGCCAGCTGATACAACTCTGCAGCTGTATACCCAGAAGCAATGTCATGCT
>JAUHZM010000105.1 GCA_030426005.1 Gammaproteobacteria bacterium | reverse complement strand
GTCTGGCCCAAATCAACAATTTCAAGAAATGCAACAGATTCCGGTGTTTCTTCCGGTGCCTGAAAAACACCGGCCGAACTCAACTGCAGACCGTTGCGCTCTGCGATCTGGCTCATTCTTCACCGTCCTTTATCAGCTCGATTTTGCCGTCCAGCGCCGCGATACCAAACGCGTCCTCGGTTTCACGGATATTGATATGGACCATGTCATAGCGTCGATCAACCGCAATGTTGTCCTTTGCCATATGGTCCTGCGCCACGCCCAAAGAGATAAAATAGTTACCGGAGAGCAAATGGAGACTCAACTCAAACTGAATATGCACCAGATCGCCAGCCTTCTGAAAGGTCGGCACATTACCAACCAGGCGCGAATTCGTACCATAAATAGCATTACCGTCGTCAGTCTTAACGGTGATGCCATAGATCAGGTCGTTAATATCTTGTTCGAACAGCACCGACATTCGAATCATTAGATGATCGCCGCGTTTGACGATCCCATTACTGGGTACGCCATTTTGAAGCACTTCGTAATGGCAGATCTTGGCCCGACCATCTCCCCAGCGGTGCTCATTGCTGTTATAGGTCGGATGCTTAAGGCAATTATCCTGACGTGGATCAAAGTCAACGCTGTAATTGCCGGGATCGATGACTACCGGTTCCTGAACTTCCGCGTCAGACTCAAACATCATTTCGAGGTAAGCCTGGACCACGTCTTTGGGACTACCGGTCATTTTTAGCTCGCCTTCATCTAACATGATGGCGCGATCACACTGTCTGTGGAATTGGTCACGAACAGAATTGACACGCCCTGCTCTTTGAGCTGATCAAGACGACGAAAACATTTACGCTGGAATCGCACATCGCCAACCGCCAGAGCTTCGTCGACGATCAGGATGTCCGGGTTCATGTTAATCGCCACCGCGAACGCCAAGCGCACGAACATACCGCTGGAGTAAGTTTTAACCGGACGATGTAGAAAATCGCCCAAACCGCAAAAGTCCACGATGTCGGGCAATTTCTGATGAAACTCTTCGCGAGTCAGCCCCATAATGGACGCATTCAGACGGGCGTTCTCCATACCGGTGAACTCAGGGTTAAACCCAGCTCCTAACTCCAGAAGTGCTGAAATTCGGCCATGCGTCTCGAAATGCCCAGCAGTCGGTTGCAAAATTCCAGCAATGATCTGCAGCAAGGTGGACTTACCTGAGCCGTTCTTACCTACAATGCCGACCGTTTCACCTTTATTAACGGTCAGATCGATCCCTTTCAGCGCCCAAAACTCCTGCGCATATTTCTTACTTGGCGCAAAACTCTGCCATAAACGATGAATCGGTTTGCGATAGGTTTTATAACATTTGGTGACACTTTCAACCTTAATCACCGGTGACGAATTAGATGACATCGGCAAACCCATCCCGTGTACGTTGAAAGAACCATGCGCCAAAACCAAACATGGCGAGTGCGCCGAGTGTATAAATTCCTAGATGCGTCCAGTTTGGCATCTCCCCAAATAACAGCACAGCGCGCAGGGACTCAACCACGACAGACAGAGGGTTCAGCCACAGTACATACGGTTGAAGCTGCTCTGGAATTGCGCTAAATGGATACACGATTGGACCCAAAAACAACAACACAGTCATCAACACACCAATGAATTGGCTTAAATCGCGCACATACACACCAAGCACAGAAATAAACCAGGACGCACCGAGCAAAAAGATCACCAAGGGTGCAATGACCACTGGTGCCAACAACATGGTCCAATGCAAAGCGTTCCCCGTGAGCACGAAAATCGTCAGCAAAATCAACATCCCCAGAAACATATGAAACAAGGCGTTGGACAAGCTAACGAGGGTCAGAATTTCAAGCGGAAATACCACTTTCTTGACGTATTGGGAGTTTCCAGTGATCAGTCCGACCGCGCCGACGACCACCTCAGCCAGAAGCCCGTGACACAACAGGCCAGTGAATAGAATCAGCCCAAACCCGATGTTATTGGTGCCTTCAACGCCCCATTTTGCTTTCATCACGATGCTGAATACAAAGGTGTAGACCAGCAACATCAAAATTGGGTAGAAGAATGCCCACAGAAAACCCAACTGTGAGCCACGATATCGCTGCTGGATATCGCGCTTCAACATCTGGAAAAACAGATATTTATTTTTTGAAAAACTACTTAACATAGCAAACCGCATCGCTCATCGGCGATGGAACGAGCGCACTCGTGTCAATATTAGTCGATACTTGGAAACTGATGTTTATGTTCCAAAATGGTCTGCAAATACTGACCATAGCCACTCTTTGCGTACTGCTCGGCCGCCTGCGCCAATTCATTATCGCCAATAAACCCTTGTCGGTAGGCAATCTCTTCTAGGCAAGCGACTTTCAAGCCTTGTCGACTCTCGATTGTTTCGATAAACATCGACGCTTGGAGCAGCGACTCATGGGTACCCATATCGAGCCAAGCTAGGCCACGACCGAACACCTGTACTGACAATTCGCCCCACTCTAAATACTGCTTGTTTACGTCGGTGATCTCGAGTTCACCACGCGGCGATGGCGCAATATTTTTAGCAATATCTACGACGCGATTATCATAGAAATACAAGCCAGTTACGGCGTAGTTTGACTTTGGATTGGTCGGCTTTTCTTCCAGGCTGATCGCATTCCAGTCTTTATCAAAATCCACCACACCATAGCGCTCAGGATCATGCACAGGATACGCAAACACCGTCGCGCCACTGGTTTTCTCCCCTGCCGCTTTCAGATTCTTACTCAAATCAGCGCCGTGGAAGACGTTGTCGCCTAGAACTAAGGCGCAATCCTCGTTGCCAATAAATTCGGAGCCAATAATAAATGCTTGCGCTAAGCCGTCCGGCGACGGCTGAACTGCATAGGAAATATTCAAACCCCACTGCTCACCACCACGCAATAATTGCTGAAAACGCGGTGTATCTTGAGGTGTCGAAATTATCAAAATGTCGCGAATACCCGCCAACATCAATGACGACAAGGGGTAGTAAATCATCGGCTTGTCGTAGACTGGCAGCAGTTGCTTGGACACTGCCTGCGTAACTGGATGTAAGCGCGTTCCCGAGCCGCCCGCTAAAATAATGCCTCTCATGTGATTCTCTCCGTTTGTGTTTGCTTATTTGGCGCCTAAGCGGCCGCCGCGATACTCACCAGAGACCTTCTCAATCCAGTCAGCGTTATCCAGATACCATGTCACCGTTTTACGGATGCCGGACTCGAAGGTTTCTTCTGGCGTCCAGCCGAGTTCACGGGCAATTTTTTGCGCGTCAATCGCGTAGCGGCGATCGTGGCCAGGTCGATCTTTTACAAAAGTAATTTGCTCTTCGTAGTGTTTGCCATCTTCGCGAGGACGAATCTCATCGAGAATCTGACAAATGGTTTTAACCACATCAATATTGGTCTTCTCGTTGTGCCCGCCAACATTGTAGACCTCACCGTTTTCGCCTTCGGTGACAATTTTCCATAACGCCTTGACGTGATCATCCACAAACAACCAGTCGCGGATATTATCGCCTTTACCGTAAATCGGCAGCGGCTCTCCAGCCACTGCTTTGTTGATGACCAGCGGAATTAATTTCTCAGGGAACTGGTACGGTCCATAGTTGTTCGAACAATTCGAAATCACCACCGGAAGATCGTAGGTTTTATTCCAGGCGCGGACCAAATGATCCGAACTCGCCTTACTGGCTGAATACGGCGAATTCGGCTTGTAACGGGTGGTTTCAGTGAACAGCCCTGTTTCACCCAAACTGCCATACACTTCGTCAGTAGAGATATGATGAAACTTAAACGCATCGCGCTTAGCGCCTTCCAGTGACTGATAATATTCGAGCGCAACTTGAAGCAAGGTATAGGTGCCAACGATATTGGTTTGAATAAACTCGCCCGGACCATCAATTGAACGATCCACATGCGACTCTGCTGCCAGGTGCATAATGTAGTCCGGTTGATACTCTGCGACCAGGCGCTGCATTGTGTCGGCGTCAACGATATCTTCCTGATGAAATTTGTGTCGCGGACTGGCATCCGCACCACCAAGTGAATGCAGGCTTCCGGCATACGTTAGCTTATCAACATTAACCACCGTGACATCGGTTTCATTAATTAAATAACGCACCAAGGCAGAACCGATAAATCCCGCACCACCGGTTAAAAAGACCGTTTTACTCATCAATATATTCTCTAGGTTAAATTTGGCTTGATTGACCGTCTACTCAGAAAGTTCCGCCTCTGCGGCCTGACGATACTTCATCGTCATCAGCATCTCATGCACAAATAGCCGATCTTGGCTTACAGTTACTTCTAGTTCACTCAGCAACTCATTGGTCTGCTCCATGGAAGTCAGCACCACACAATCGTATTGATCGATCGCTGGCAGCACAGAAACCACCGGCACGTCGAAAAAGTCACTACGCCCTGCCCCCGGCTGATACACCGCAACTAAGTTCGCGCGACTCTGGAGGCCACGCATCAACGCGATCTCAGTCAGATCAGACAAACCGGCCAGCACAATACGCGAGTACTGCCGTTGGGCACAGTGTTCAAAGATGGATGTGTACTCATCACCGGACTGACGAAATAACGCCAATGATGTGCTAAAAAATTCGGCCGTCAATCGTGCCTTCTCGGCAAATCCCGTCGGCGTCAGATAATACATATAGCGATTCGCCGGTGCGGTAGAGATTTTAATCCAGCCTTTTTTCACACAGCGTTTGAGGTATGAGTTAGCCAAACCCAATGCCACGCCCATCTGCTGCGCCAGATGGCGCTGACTGATGTCATCTTTCTGATCAATGGCCTTTAACAGCTCCAAAGTGAGCTGGTTTTCCTTGTCAGAAGTGGTATTGGATTGGCGAGTGTTCATTGCGTGAACACTATAGTTATTTCGTATTTTAGAGTCAAAGCATTTTCTACGCTGTCAGCGACTATTTTGAGATTTTCGTGCTGTCACACAACCGTCATTAAATCGTTATCGTTTAGTCACAAAGGCAGACTACTCTCGCCAAAACAATACACATAAGAGTGGTTTATGAGACAGTTATCAAACGAACTCGTTGAGCAACAAACTGATCTTAGCTACTTAGCCTATCTAAACAGTCGGGCTAAGTATTTGTTTACGAAGCGTCGTAAGCAGTCTTTTTTACCTGAACCGATCGCATTCCCAGAACCTCGACATAAACTGCGTCGGGAACTCGCCCAGTCTCGCAAACTCGGTGTTACGCCAGACGGTAAACAAATCTATCTATGTCACTGCAAACCGAACTCAAGTGTACTACGTGAGCTCGGGCGACTTCGCGAGCTGACATTCCGCGCCGTCGGTGAAGGCACACAGCGCAGCCGCGATATCGACGCTTTCGACTATTATTATCGCCAAATTGTATTGTGGAATGACGAGGCATCTGAAATCGTCGGTTCGTATCGCATTGGTGAGGCGTTCGATTTAGTGGATACGCAACACGGCGAGCAAGTCCATAAGCTCTATACCTACGGCTTGTTTGACTTTGGTTCACGCATGATCGACATCATGCCGCAAGCACTGGAACTGGGGCGCAGCTTTATTCAGCCAAAATATTGGACTAAACGCGGTCTTGATTATCTATGGCAAGGAATTGGCGCGTATCTGCACTCGCACCCAAATGTACGCTACCTGTTTGGCGCAGTCAGTATTTCTAACGACTTACCAGACCTCGCCAAGCAACACATCGTGGCGTGCTATCAGCACTATTTTCAACCGGACAATTACACGGATTTTGCGACTGCCCGTCTACCCTATCAGACCAATCGCAGCATACTTGAAAGCTATCGAGACAAACCCTTCGACCATGCGTCCAAGTACCTTAAGCACGTGTTAAAAACGCAGCGTGTAAGCCTGCCAACCTTGTACAAACACTACACCGAATTATGTGAACCTGAAGGTGTTCGATTCATCGACTTTAATATCGACCCAGAATTTTCATTTTGCATTGACGGCCTCATGGTGGTCGATCTGGCACACATCAAAGCCAGCAAGCGCAAACGATATTTAAACCCCAGCTCCGAGTGACCTGACATGGCTAAAGCAGATCTCCACGTTCATTCCAAATATTCAGACTATCCGAGCACCTGGGCGCATCGCGCGTACAACTCCCCGGAGAGTTTTACCGAACCAGAAACGGTTTACCAACAGGCAAAATCGCGCGGTATGGCATTTGTGACCTTAACCGATCACGATGACATCCGTGGTAGCTTGGAACTGGTTCACTTGCATCCAAACGAGTGCTTTATCTCCTGCGAAATCACCACCTACTTCCCAGAAGACAATTGCAAGATTCACATTCTGGTGTACGGTATCTCCGCGTCCGAATACGCAGACATGCGACGTATAGCAGACGACATTTATGAGCTGCGCGACTACATCATTGAACACCGTATTGCTTACTCTGTTGCACACGCGACTTATGATCAGGATGGGCGCCTAACATTTGAACACATCGAAAAGCTTGTTCTGATGTTCGATGTATTCGAGATAATAAACGGCGGTTCAGGAGCGCAAAACAATCTGCTATTGCATGGCTACCTGCAATCCTTGAATGAAGATAAGATCACCGAAATGCGCGATAAACACGGCATCACACCCATCAGCGATGATCCATGGATCAAAGGCTATACCGGTGGCTCAGATGATCACTGCGGTATTTTGATCGGCACTGCATTTACCCAGTGTGACGCCAACACGGTGGACGAATTCATTGCGCAATTACGCGACAAAAAATGCCTAGGTAATGGTCTGCACGGCAGTTTTGAGTCTTACGCCACTGGCGTAATTAAACACATTCACGATTACCGTTTGGATCGCGACCCGAAGTACACCGACTCCAAGATGAATGACTTTTTGGAGTTGTTCTTTGACGGCAACGAGGGAAACCTGCTCAAGCGCTTCAAAAAAAGCCAGTCATTGCGCTATCTGAAGAAGAAAAACAGTAAAACCCATAAGACCCTGCATGCGCTGTTGTTACAGATCTCGCAGGATATGGGCAAAGACATCGCCGCCAAAATCCCGCAAACCTATGTGCACATTGCAGAAATGCATGACGAGATGTTTTGTTCGGTGGTATCTGCGCTAACCAAGCAGCTCCCCAAAGGTGACATCTTCAAAGCGTTTAACAAAATCGCGACGCTGTTTCCAATGACCCTGTTGGCGGCACCCTTTGTTGGCGCCATGCGCCATCAGGTCCTGAAGGCGGATATCAAACGCGGTCTGATCGAAAGCACGCGCCATCAGTACACCGAAAAAGCGCTCTGGTTCACTGACACCATTGATGACCTGAACGGCGTGTCGATCACCTTGCATCAGATTGCCACGCATAGTGTACGTCAAGGCTATCAGATGAAGCTGGTGACCTGCGTAGACGAGTCGAAGTTGAACACGCCTCTGCCAAAGAACTGTTTGAATTTCCACCCGATCAAACAGGTGGTGCTACCCGGTTACGAAACACAAAAAATTGGCTTTCCCTCGCTATTAAATGTGATGCGTAAACTGGTCTTTGAGCAACCCGATCAAATCGTTATTTCCACACCCGGTCCGCTCGGAATCGCCGCTATGGTGTGCGCTAAGTTGATGGATTTACCGGTTAAGACCGTGTACCACACGGATTTCGCCGAACAAATTCTCAAAATGACCGACGAGTCCATGTTGGCGCGGCTGGCTGATACCTGCGTCAATGCGTTTTTCCGGCAGTCCGACCAAGTATTCGTGCCCAGCCAGTTCTACCTAAACAAGCTCGCGCGAGCCGGCTTCAATCAAGATAGGCTGAGCATCTTTCCACGTGGTCTGGACCTAGACCTGTACCGACCCGCAATACAAACGCGTGATATGACACGCAAACACCAATTACTTGGCCGATTTACCTTGTTGTTTGCCGGCCGGATTTCAGAAGACAAAAACCTCAAACTACTGAGTAAGATTTTCGCCGAACTTAATCAACAAAAACCCGGCATGTACAATCTGGTGATCGCTGGTGACGGGCCGGACCTGACAAACCTGAAAGACACGCTCGCCACTCAATCCAATGTGTTGTTCACGGGACGCCTCGGTGCAGAAGAGCTGGTTGAGTGGTATCAATCTTCCGACTTACTGGTGTTTCCCTCACATACTGACACCTTTGGCATGGTGGTACTCGAAGCGCAAGCGTGCGGCCTGCCCTGCCTAGTGACCGCAACTGGCGGCCCTAAAGAAATCATCAACCCCAATACGACCGGCCATGTAATTCACTCAGATGACACCGGCGACTGGATTTCATTGATCCACCACTACCGCCGCCTGAAATACAGCAACGACGACCAATGGGCGCAACTGAAACGCGCCTGTGCCGAACATGTACACACACAAAATAATTGGCAACCCGTCTTTGAAGCTGTGTTGGGCGATGCCTGTTTACTGCCTACAAAACGGCCAAGCAAACTGGAAATCGTACCGACCGACCCAACGCCATCCAGCCCTGAAACAGACAACACCAATAAAGCTGCTTAATCACTTACTACCCTGTTATGCAAAACCAATACACCCTGATGCGGCATGGCGAAAGCCTTGCAAATCGAAAAGGACTCATTGTTAGCGCGCCGGAAAACGCCTTACATGGCTATGGGCTCACCTCCAAGGGCGCCGATCAAGTTATTAACGCAGCATTAAAGTCTCGCATTCACAGCGACACACTGATCGTCAGCTCAGATTACCGCCGCGCGTTCGAAACTGCCGAAATTGTACACAGTGTGGTAGCCTGCAAGCACGACATTGTCACAGATGAGCGCATCCGAGAACGCTTTTTCGGCGACTGGGAATTAAATGACCACCGTCATTATGACGACGTCTGGCAAAACGACCTTAACTCGCCAAATGCCTCGAACCACAATGTGGAATCCGTCATGGATACACTTGCACGTGCACAAAACCTGATCGATTCATTAGAGGCTGAACACAGCAACCGCTCCATACTGCTGGTTAGCCATGGTGATGTATTGCAAATTTTGTTGGCACACTACCATCGCCTGAATCCTCGCTTTCACCGCAGCTTATCGGCCATTGGAAACGCCGAAGTTCGCTCACTGGCGAAATTAGAATTGGCAAATAAATCCACCGCTGCGTAGGCATTAATACGTCCATAACAGACGGGAATACAAATCACTCGTT
>JAUHZM010000104.1 GCA_030426005.1 Gammaproteobacteria bacterium | reverse complement strand
CAACTTCGCTGTCGGCGAGGGTCAGTAATGCAGATTGAAGCTGCTGAATCAGGTGCACGACTTGGTCGCTTGCCTCACGCATGTAAAGGCGAATGTCGGTGGCAACCTGATCATTCCGTGAGCGGCCGGTGTGTAATTTTTTGCCGGCGTCGCCAATATCGTCGGTCAGACGGGCTTCGATGTTCATGTGAACATCTTCCAGCTCCGTAGACCAAACAAATGTACCAGCGTCGATTTGTTCTTGAATGCGATGCAAGCCTTGTTCGATGCGCGTTGCTTCGTCGTCAGACAGCACGCCAATTTTTGCGAGCATTTGGCTATGTGCGATCGACCCTTGAATATCTTGCCGATAAAGTCGGGCGTCGAAGCTGATGGATTCAGTAAAGGCTTCGACGAGCTCGTTGGTGGCTTCGGTAAAGCGGCCGCCCCAGGGCTTCTTGCCGGTGCGTTGTTGATTGGCCATGGCTTTGGATTTTAGACTGATTTTGCCTGCGGGCAGTGCGCAGCGTGAAATTTGTGGCGGCGATTATAGCGTGTCCCGGCATGGCTGCCCAAGGTAGAAACCACAGAATTTCAAAAACGTGCCGCATTGAGAATGCCATATGGTACAGTTACTTACCCCGTGAACTTAGCTCATAAGATAAAGACTCTATGAAAACGATTCGCATTGCGACTCGCAATAGTCCGCTTGCTATGTGGCAGGCGAACTACGTCAAAGAACAATTATTACAAGCGCATCAAGAGTTGATTGTAGAAATCGTAGGTATGACCACAAAAGGAGATCAGCTGCTGGACCGCAGTTTGGTCACCGCTGGTGGTAAAGGGCTGTTTCTGAAAGAGTTGGAAGTGTCGCTGCTCGAACACAAGACTGACATCGCGGTGCATTCTATGAAAGATGTGCCAGTGGACCTACCCAAAGGTCTGGAAATCTCCGTAGTCTGTGAGCGGGCAGACCCGCGCGATGCCGTGGTCTCGAATAATTACCAAAACCTGTATGCCTTGCCGAAAGGCGCGCGTGTAGGTACGTCTAGTTTGCGTCGTGTGGCGCAACTGCGAAATGCGTTTCCAGCTCTGGAATTTGTTGAATTGCGCGGCAACGTAAACACGCGGCTGCAAAAACTCGACAATGGCGATTACGATGCCATTATTTTGGCAGCTGCCGGTTTGATTCGCCTCGGATTGCAAGATCGTATTCGGCAATACATCTCCCCGGAGTTGTGCTTGCCTGCGGTTGGGCAGGGCATTGTGGGAATCGAGTGCCGCTCCGATGATGAGTCCACGAAGAATCTACTTGCACCATTACACAGTAAACAGAGTGCGGTGTTCTTGGCAGCCGAGCGCGCGATGAATGCCGCACTGGAAGGTGGATGTCAGGTGCCGGTGGCAGGTTACGCTGAGTTGGAGTCGGGCAAAATCAAGTTGCGTGGCATGGTTGGCAAAACGGACGGTACGCAAGTCCTTGCATCGACCCAGTTTGGTAGCAATATTACCGTCGGCGGTGCCGCTGAGTTGGGGCAGGCGGTGGCCAATGAGTTACTCAAACAAGGTGCTGGTGAAATTCTGGCGGATGTATACCGCCAGCCGATGGCACTCAACACCATTACTAAACCAATTGTCCTGCTCACACGCCAGCACCGGTTCCTAGGTAACACGGCGGCAATTTTGCATCGTTTGGATTACCAGCCAACCCATGTGCCGACCTTAAAAGTGGACGAGGTGCATGACCTTGGTGTGAAGCGTGCTTTTGAGCAGCTTGATACCTTTACCGACATTATTTTTGTGTCGCGCAACGCGGTTGAATTCGGTCTACCATTAATAGGTCAGTACGGTGGGATGCAGCCAATCGCGCGCGTTATGGCGGTTGGGGCGGAGACGGCTAAACAGTTGTACCGCCACGGCATTGATGCGCACTTTCCAGATCATGGACAAGGGGCTGAAGCGTTGTTAAAGGTGGATACCATGCAGGATTTACGCGGCAGTCGCGTACTGATTGTGCGTGGCGAGTTAGGCCTAGATTGGCCAGCTGAGGAAATGCGTAAACGTGGCGCCGAAGTGATTGAGGCGAAATGTTATCGTCAGTCCTTGCCATCCGCTAGTTCCAAGCAATTACGCGAAATTCTGGATCAGCGTAAGCCCATTGAAGGTGTTTTTGTTCACAGTCAGCAGTCACTTGTCCATTTGATCGAGCTGGCTGGTAGTGAGGTGGATCATTTGTTGGCTTCGACCTTAGTTGCCGGGAGCAAGAAGATTGCACAGCGGGCCAAAGAGTTCGGTTGGAAAGGGCCAATAGAGGTGGCTGAATCACCGTCAAATAAGCATATGATGATCGCGTTTTCGCGCTGACCAAAGCGCTCCGCGCATAGTGCGGCGGTGTGTGGTGTGTTAGACTTTTTGTCCTGTGAATAAACCTACTGCTCGCAATGGCGGGGACAAATTTGGCGGTAAGTGATGAGTGATTCCAGCAAACCAGAATCTACCAAAGCGGTTTCCAGTAAACCGGCGAGCAAAAAAAGATCCAAACGTGCAACCAGCAAGAAAGCGGTGCGTACGACTGCGACTGCCAAAAGCACATCCACGGATGTTGAGGCGGTTGATGCCAACCAATCTAATCCATCTCCGGAACCAGCGTCAGCATCCGCTGCGCCACCAGAGAAAGAATCTACAGTCATGAATAATTCCACTGAGTCTAACCCAACAACCTCTCAGTCAGCGGCCCACGCGGCACCAGTACAGCCAACTAAATCCGGCGGTGGCCTGGCCACGGGCCTAAGTGTGGTGGCGATTTTGGTCTCATTGGGCGCATTGGGCGGATCAGCGTATACCTGGTATGAAAATAATGTGCAGCGGGCCGAACGAAATGCGCAACTGGTGGTCGGCGTGGCCGAGATTCAGGGTGAGGTAAAACGAATTACCGATTCAGTGGCTCGAGTGCAGGCGCAGCAGTCCAGCGTGGTGACCGAACCTATGTTGACGGCCAAGATGTTGCAGGAAAGTACCCGCGTCGATAATGAGCTTCGAGAACTGACGCAAGAGCAATCGGCTTTGACTGAATCATTGACGCAGATTAATGCATCGCTTCAACAGGGCGTCAACAGCTACATTATTGATGAGGTTGGGCAACTGTTGAAATTGGCAAACAATAATGTATTGTTTGCTGGTGATATTGATTCTGCGATCAAGGCGCTGACGCTGGCAGATAGTCAACTCAAGCAGTTGGCCGACCCGCGATTTGCCGTTGTACGACAAAAAATTAATCAGGAAATCGGATTACTTAATAACGCGGAACAAGTCGACGTTGAGCAAATCACCGGTGAGTTGCAAGCCATGGCGACTCGCATACCGGCGCTAAAGCTGGAAAATGAGCGACCGAGTTTGGAACAGGTGGTCGTTGAGCCGGAATTGACCGACGAAGAGAAGACCACTTTTCTTGGCGGATTGCGCGAATTCTGGGCTGATCTTGTGAATCGTTTCGATATTCAGCGAATTGACCAGCCACCGAAGCCTTTACTTGCGCCAGAGCAACGATACTTCCTGAATCAGAATCTACAGCTGCAACTGGCTAAGGCTGAGTTGGCGGCCTTGCAGGGTCGCAATGTGGTGTATCAGGAAAGTTTACATAGTGCTGAACAATGGTTGACTGAATACTTTGATTTGAAGACGCCAGAAGTTCAAGAAGTGCTCACGCAATTGACGGCGATGCAGGCCCAGAAAGTACGCGTTGATTTGCCGCCGGTGACAGAGTCTTACGCGCTCTTGCAAACCATTAAGGGTGGGCAGTAGCCATGCGTAGCATTCTAGTTATTGCTCTGGCCTGTGTGGCCGCGTACGGTTTATTTTTGCTCGGTGGTGTGCAGCCTGGAAATTACGTCAAAATTTACGTTGGCGTGTATCTCTGGGAAATGAGCTTTGTTGAGTTTCTGGTTTTTGTTTTTATTCTGTTCCTGGCCTGGCAGCTGTTTTTCTGGTTGGTCAAGTCGGTCTGGCGCATGCCGTCCTCATTCTCTGGGTGGCGTACGCGTCGTGCCCATAAAAAGGCGGATGCTGCATTGGGTTCCGGGTATCTGTCACTGATTAAGGGTGATTGGAAGCGCGCTGAGAAAAGCTTAGTGAGTAAAACGGATGCCAGTCGCGTGCCGTACGTGAACTACCTAGCCGCGGCGCAAGCGGCGCAGGAGCAGGGGCGTCTGGTGAGCCGCGATGAATACTTGAACGCCGCGTATAAAGCAGCGCCTAAGGAGCGGTTGGCAATTGGTTTGATCAAAGCGCGCTTGCATCAATCGGCTGGGCAATGGGAACAGGCTGCGGCCACGCTGGTCGACATTGCCGACATTGGTCAATCAAACGCACAGTTTACTGCGATGCTGATGCAAACCCATCAAGAATTGGGCAATTGGGATAAAGCCATTGCCCTATTACCGGTGGCACGCAAACAGCAGGCGTTGCCGGTTGAGGTATTGGACAAGATCTATAACGACGCGCACACAGCTAGTTTGCGTGCAGCGGCAGACAAAGACGTGGCATGGAAAAACTTGCCTAGAGAGCAGCGTAAACGGGTCGCGAATGTGGCTTTATATGCGAGCTATTTAATTCAACGTGGAGATGGTGTTACGGCTGAAAAGCTAATTCGAACCACCTTGAAGTCGGATTGGAGTGACGAGTTGGTGCACTTATACGGCGATATTCCCAGCGATAAGCCCGGCAAGCTGCGACGCGTGGTTGAAGGCTGGTTGATGGCGCGTCCAGAAAACGCAGAGTTGAACTTAGCGGCAGGGCAATTTGCAATTCAGGAAAAGAACTTGGAACTAGCCAAAGAATATCTGCAAAAAGCGATTGAGCTGGCTCAGTTGCCAAAAGCCTACGCGCTCTTGGGCGATGTGTACGAATCCGCGAATGAAAGCGGTAAAGCCTTACAACTGTTTCGTGCAGGCATGCATCGAATGGCGAAAACAACTGATGCCGAATTGATTCAGGAAGTGACGGGTAGCAGCGCTGGTGAGTTGATCTTGGCGCCACAACCTCATTCGTCGAACGACTAAATGCCAGAGCTACCGGAGGTCGAAACCACGCTGCGTGGTATAGCGCCGTATGTGGATGATCAGATCTTAGAACGAGTCGTTATACGTAATCCCAGTTTACGCTGGCCGGTGCCGGTTGATGAGGTGGCCGCATTGCAGGGCTCTAAAGTCCTCAAGTTAAGCCGACGCGCCAAGTACATACTGATCCACTTTGAACAGGCTGTACTAATGTTGCACTTAGGGATGTCTGGCAGCCTACGTGTGGTGGATGCGAGTTACCCTGCTGCTAAACACGACCATATTGATTTGGTGTTCGGCACACGTGCAATTCGATTCAACGATCCGCGACGCTTTGGCTGTTGTCTGGTGATGCAGGCACCAATCGAATCGCATAAATTGATCGAAAACCTGGGCCCGGAACCATTAGGTGATGGTTTTGACGGGGACTATTTGTTTAAACGTTCGCGAGGCAAGAAAGTCGCCGTCAAGAACTTCATCATGGATGGCCAGGTTGTCGTTGGTGTTGGCAATATTTATGCGAGCGAATCACTGTACGCGGCCGGTATCCGGCCGACCGTTGCAGCACAACGAGTCAGTCGCGCTCGATACCAGCAGCTTGCTGAAGAGATTAAGCGTGTGTTGGCCAAGGCCATTGAGGCCGGTGGCACAACTTTAAATGACTTTACTCAGGCCGACGGCAAGCCCGGTTATTTTCGGCATGAATTGCAAGTCTATGGGCGCGCCGGTGAGCCATGCCACCAATGCGGTGACGAGATCCAGTCCAAAGTCATCGGCCAGCGGAATACCTTTTATTGTCGCCGCTGTCAGAACTAATTAACTATCAAGCTTGCTGTATTAGTTCACGCTCAGCGCTTGAATGCAGGCGTCGATCTCTTCGCTCTGTGTGTACACATGTGGTGACAGTCGAATTCCGTATTCCCGTGCGTCAAATAAGATGCCGGATTTTTGCAACTGTTGCGCGATCCGTTCCTGCTGATCAAACTTGATGACCAGTGTGCCACCGCGTTGATTCGCCGAGACTGGTGATACGAGGGTAGCTTGTTCCGGTAGGTGCGCGAGCAGTCTGTCGCAGAGGGCCAGGTTGTGGCGTCGGATTTGTTCAACACCGATTTCATGAATCAGCCGGATCGAGTTGGTTGCCGTCACGAAAGGCAGAACCGACGGTGTGCCGCCCCAAAAGCGGTTGCTCGAGTCGGCATACTCAAAATGATTGATGTCGAATTCAAACGGGTTGTTATGGGAGAACCAGCCTAAATCCAGGGGTTCTAATTGTGACACTAGCCCCGCCCGTACCCAGAGGTATCCTGCGCCCGGACCACCGCAGAGCCATTTGATGCAGGAGCCGATGACTGCGTCTGCCTGCCAGCGCTGAAAGTCGATCGGAACAATACCCGCTGACTGCGCAATATCCACGATGCTGATGGCGTCGTGTGCGCGTGCCATGCGACAGATTTCTTGCACGTTGACGCGGCGATTCGTGTTGTAATGCACGTGAGTGATGAAGACCGCGCAGACAGAGTCATTAATCGCATCGGCCCAGTGATTGAGATCGGTTGGATCCTTGTGCTTGTCAATCACGCGCAGCGTATACCCGAGCTTCTGCATCTGTTGCAGTACGAAGCCAGCGGATGGAAAATCGTTTTCGGTCATCACGATGGTGCGTTTGGAACTGCGCGCGGATCCAGGTAGAGAGGAAACCAGCTTGGACAGGGCACTCGAGACGTTGTTTTGTGGGCAGAATTCGTTGGCCTCGGCATTGAATAAGTCGGCTAGCGCGGACTTAAACGAGTCAATTTCAGTCAGCCACTGAGGCCAAATCGATTCCGCGCTACTTTGCCAGGTATCGAAAAAGTGCGACTGTGCGTAGGCGACCGCATTCTTCGGCATTTTGCCAATTGAGTGGGCCAGAAGATAAATATCGTCGCTGGCGACAAACTTTGAAGCGTGGTCGAGCGGATTAGGCATGGTCTACGGCCTCGCGTAATCGTTGCAGGTCATCAAAGCGTGTACTCAAGCCGTCAACCTTGGCGGCGCTGCGTAGGTCGCACAGTTTTTTCAGTCCGCGCAACATAAGATCTAGGGGCGGGCCACTGGCGGTAAGGTCGGCTTGTTGGTCTAGACCATCGCGGTGCGCGGGACTTTCGATAAAGCGCGCAATCAGAAGCTCGTGGTGCTGGATTGCGGTTTCGCCGTGCAGAGCGCATACGTCTAGAAACGCGCGTGCATTGCGTTGAAACCAGTCGCTATGAGTCTGCTTGGGATCATCCAGTACCAGCAGGAACTCATCCAACAGGCTGCGGCGACGCATGCAGTCACGCAGAATGAGTTGGTCATCTGGTCGCATGAATAAGAACTTATCGACCAGTAGCTGCGAGTAATAGGGATCATCCGCGCGGCACAGCCCCAGCAGTAAATCGATCACATTGATGCCCGCAAAGTCGCCTGCATTGGCACCGCGATACTCATGCAAGCCAACCCGATGTGGTTTGTAATACGGTCTCACAGCGTAGAAAAACTGATCGACATTCAGTTCCTCAAATAATGCTCGGTTGTTCGTAATCACGCTTTTAAGGTCTGCCTGTGCAGCGAGCAGAAGGTCATGTGTGACTGGGTGGCTAATGCCCAATGGCAGGGAGTGCAATAACGCCTCTGAGGCGCGGATAAACGCAAATACGCCGCGCGTGTTGTATTCCAGAAACAGGTGTTCATCTGGCAAGCTGGTGAACGATTTATAGTCGCCGTTGAGTGCGCGATTGTGTGTTTCTAAATGCGCAGAAGCGAATCGAGGAATGACGCCCAGTGATGCGCCAAGTTGCATCGCTAGTGCGGACGCGTCGGTCAGCGGTGAGCGTGTTTCTCTAGTCGGTTCAGTGAGATCGTGGCGGCGACACGCGGCCATAAAAAAGCCGACATTCCCCAACAGATCGAATCCGTTATCGAAGCCTTCATCAGTATTGCCTTCATGTAGTAGCGCACGGATGTGCCGATTACCCTCGTCCAATAGAGTTTGTTTGAGCTTTTCGCCAACACCAGCGACGGTATTGCGGCAACCGGCTTGTTGGTAGCTTAGCTCAAGTTCGGTATTGAGCTGTTTGAAGTCATGTCGAATCCAGTGATCGAACTTACGAGAATTGTCGGTGCGCATGGTGGTTAATTCGTTACGTGGTGGCAGCATCATATCAGTGCCTAGCCACGGGCGCACCTGCAGTGTGATTCGGTCAGAAAAATTTACGCATCCGTCTGTCGGCTTGAGTTATTCTAGTTGCCTTTCCCATCAACACGGTTACCATTATGCGCCTATCAAGACTTCTGCTGCTGCCCGTTCTTGGGTTGGCTGCCTGCGCCACGACGAATCAAAACCCTATGTCAGACTACACGCGAATAAAACAACTCTCGATTCCAGCTCCGCAAGCGGATCAGATTCCTTATGAAGCTCAGTACCATGGGCGAACTTTGTCAGATCATTATCACTGGTTAAAGGACCAAGGTTATCCAGAGGTGAATGATGAGCCGGTGCTGGATTACCTGAAACAAGAGAATGCGTATTACCAGTCATTTCTGGAGCCGCATCGCGGCTTTGTCGACACTATTTTCGAAGAGTTTAAAGGTCGCACAGACGAAGAAGAAACGTCGGTGCCTTATGTGGACAACGGCTACGAGTATCGTTGGTTTTTCCGCCCTGGCGAAGAGTACCGAACCCGCAGTCGTACCAACTTAAAAACCGGTGAAGAAGAGATCTTTCTCGACGAGACCGAGTTGGCCAAAGGTCATGAATACTTCGTTCTTGGTGGTTGGGAGATCAGTCCAGACAATCGTTATTTAGCGTATTCGGTTGATACGGCAGGCGACGAGCGTTATGAGGTGCGAGTTAAAGATCTGCAGACTGGTGAGCTGCTGATTGATGTGTTGAACGATGTACAGGGCGGCATCACGTTTAGTGCGGATGGCACATCGTTGATTTACGCGCTGCTTGAGAAGGACAAGTGGCTGGCCAAGAATATCAAGGTGCATAAGTTAGGCACGCCGCAGGAACAAGACACCACTTTGTATTACGAAAGTGATGACGGCTTTTTTATCGGCTTTGGTAAGACCAGCAGTCGCGAATTTCTGTTGGTAGTTTCCTCGCAAGGTGAAGTGCAGGAGACCTATGTGATACCGGCAGATTTATCCGGCGAATT
>JAUHZM010000103.1 GCA_030426005.1 Gammaproteobacteria bacterium | reverse complement strand
CCAGATGCTCAAATCCTCATGATCAAGCTGCACACCATCATCGATAATCGCGATAACCGTTCCTTGTCCTGATGCCTCTGCGAGCAAGGCACCACCACTGATTCCCCACGCATTGTTAGCGTCACAATCCGCGTCACAGCGCGCACCGCCCTGACCAGTATTGCGCAGATGCCACTGCGCGTTAAATAGGGGATCATCCGGGATGTAGGCGTGCCGGTTAACTTGTGAATAAAAAGTCGGCTGAGCCCAGTCTACTAACGGGTCGGTTGCCAACGCCTTAGCTAATTTGAAACGCTCGGTAACAGAAAGGTTCAATCGACTTCGAACTGAGTAACTTGCACCAGGAATGCGTAAACGCTTCTGCAGCACCAACGAGTAACGTTGAAGCAAAGTCGTTAGAGCAGATCTGGCGTCACGACCGGAATTTAAACGGATGATATAAGAGTCCGACATCACCACATCGCCCTGGCCAAGCTTATTTGCAAATACTGGCTCAAGCTCAGTCAGCGACGCGTCTAGTGCGAGAATACTCGCTTTATTGGCGGTTAATCCGGCACGCGCCATGGCGGTATCGTCTACCTGGATAAAATGATGGCCGCCAGACGTCTTAGATGCTGAAATAAGCGATGCTTTATCGCCGAATTTGTCTCGAATCTTTGACTTGATGTCATCGAACTGCACATCGGAAGCTCGAACCGCATACACGCCTTTCTTGCGGTAAAACCGCACTTCGTGGCCATCTGGATGGAAATAGAAATCACCCTGATCGGTCAATTCAGCCGCAGTTCCGCGATTGACTTTTAGGACCGGAGTTCCGAGTTCTTGCGCAGACATCACCGCGCTCGATGTCACCGCAATGGCACCGGCAAGTAATGCACTAACGTAACGACTCATCATGAAGTTTGCACCTACATCGCTGTGAGTCTATCCAACGCTACCCCGTAATATTTCACTCAACAGAAAATCTTCAATAAACTCTTCCCCACCAGCCGCGTCACAAGTAGCCGTCACACTGATCACAACATCATCTGTCGGCTCGAGGTCTGTACAAAAAGGTGCATCCGTGGCTGGCCCTCGCCACACGACTCGGGGACCGGTGGTTGACGTCGCAACACCCAGATCCTGCACATCGACGGTGACATTTGCTGTGAGTGTATTGGTAGTGATGCTGCTGATTGTCAACGTCGTTGACGCATCCCCGCTTAAAACATCAAATGTTGCGCTGCATACCGGTGGCGTAGTGGTACCTGATACGGGTCCGAACACGACATTAGCGGTGACGATGCGGGGACAAAGCTCTTCGGGAAGGAGAGGTACAACCGAAGTCTGTGCGTGCGCTGGCGTCACGATGCTGTTAATAACCGGTTTGTGCCAAGCCGCCACAACCGTGCCACAACCGATTCCGGTAAGTAACTTCCTGCGTTTATTCATGAATCACCCTATCTGTCATTTGTTAGTCCCACCTCATAGCTCCTTAATACCCTTCCATAAGGTGGTATGTCAATGTTAGTAGACATGCGTCTTTTTATTTTTTGGCTGGCGGTTAATTAATCAACAATTCAGGGAACCCGAGTATGGTCCAACCAAGTAAAACATCTAAATCTGCACCGTGCTCCGCAGCATAAGCCTGTTTCGCTGATGTGACGGCATCACCCAGTCGCTTGCCTTTAGCCAACTCGGCGAACACCAAGCTGGCCAAAGCGCGTTCATTATCAGCATTGGTCAAGGTGCTAGCCCCCATCACCGCGACTGCGCCGCGATCGCCTTCCATCATGAACCGATGCCCCATACTGTCTTCGTTTGGACTCACATAGTAGGCATTCCAACATCCCCATTGCGTCACCACAGTCGGCTTGCCCTGGTTAGACAGCCTCGCAGCGTCTGGACCGGTAAATAAACCGTTGAAACTCCATTGGTTTGTACTGGAGTGTCCAAAGAATGCCGTTAGCGACGTCCCTGCTTCAATTTGTGCTCGAACTTTGGCGCGCGCAGCACTGGTGCCCAGTTCGTCAGCGTATGCCTTTTGCAGTGTATAACCTTGCAAGTAGTCTTGCGCGATACTTTCGGCATCATGCGAGAAGTCATACTGCTGAACTTCATCATAATTATCGGCAACGAGTAGCGCCGTGCCAGCGTAACTTCGCGCCAAATAATCAGCACGCTTTTGCATTAAAGAAGCAAGCTGCTCAACGGTTCGAACTGGCAATCGACTAATAGCCACGTCCTGAATGTTGTCGCCGTTTATATCCGCATATTGAGAGTCAACCGGTGCATACGTAATATTGCTGCCCGTGGCCGCATACAAGCTCGGAATAAAGCTATGAGCATCTTGGTTTTCAAACTGTCGGTAATCGTAGACATCACCACCAACTAACAAGACGTATCGCGTGTTTCGGTGTGTGTATGCATAACGGATGTAGTCTTGAATCGCCTTGGGATCAAACAAATGGTGTCCGAATTCCGCATAGATCGATTCAACATCGACCACATCGGCACTGCCCATCTCACTCTGCATTTCTGCAGCCAAGTCTTCCAACAGGTTATCCCCATCAACACCAATAAAATCAGGGTGACTAATAATCAAATACTTGGCTGTTCCACTACGCACATCAGATGCGAGGGGGAGTGGCGCAATTTCTGGTTTGTGCAGACTCGCCTGAGTCGACACGAAATACGTTGCCGCTCTGCCAGTACCCGCGATTTCTGCTGCGCAACCACCGGCACGACATGCCACACGTTTACGCATCATCATAGCCGTGCCGTTGGTATCTCGTCGCACCACGACCAGATCATCTTGACCACCACTTAGTTGTGATGGCGAAAACCCAAAAATTCTGAATTTTGAAAATGTCGATTCAAATTGAATACGGTTATTTTCTGCCACGAATTTACTCGGGTAATCCACCACAATCTCGTCCAGCTGCAGTACATCGAATCCGTATCCGGTGTCTAACGGCAAGGTCATGGTAATGGCATTTTTGCCTTCCCGCACGTCAGCTAAATTGGCTTGGATCGAAGCTAACTTCAAACCGTCAAACTGCTTAGCCGCAACCATATCGCCGTTAAAACTAAAACGCACGCTGTGGTCTTTCGCATCACCGATTTGATCTGCACCGCCCCACACATTGACTTTGAGTTTAGCCGCCGTATTACCGGTATTCCCGCCAACGGCTACATTCTTAAGCACGATATCAAAACGCTCGGTCTTGGATGAGCCGATGGCCGAAATACGCTTTGCATAGAACGGATCTTTGGGGTCTGGCGATGTAAACGAGTATTTGCTTTGCGGTGCATATTTAGCCTGTCGCAAATAGCTAGTCGCCGCCGCACCGCTCGGAATCTGTCGTTGATCTACGCCCATTCTACGAGCCTCGCTCACATCGAGGCTCAAGGTATACACGTTGACATCGGTGTACAGTGTGTCGAGCGCATCAGCAAGAAACTGTATCGTCGATGTTTCGGACAATACGGCATCACCTGTGACTGAAATAGGCACCGAGACACCGCGATTGCGCAGCGCCAGCTCATCGGCTGGCAGACCAACGATATCAACCCCCTCAGCCAACAAATCCGCCACCGAGACAGTGTGAATACCTGCCTTAGTCGTTTTAAAGTTGACCAGATCTTCGACTGATTCTTGAGCGTGTGCGCTCGGCACGACTGTTGAAATAACCGCCATCAGACCAGCGGACACGAACTCTTTAAACAATGTTTGCCCCCTACTAACGATCACATTGCTACTTCGATTGAAAATCCCAGTTGAACTGATTGGCGCTTCTTCGCTGCGGCGCTGTTTACGCTGTTCAGAACGTTGTCGTTGCTGCGCTTTACGTTTGGCTTCACGCTTCATTCGCTTGGCGTCACGCTGAGCTTTTTCAGCCTGCCAGTCGATAGCTTGACGTGGCGCGACCAAGCCGTCACCACGGCCCAACAAGAACGGACCGTGCAGGGTTTCTTTGCCATTGACATCAATGTCACTCAATGCAAACACACGTGAGTCGGTATCCACACTGAGCTCATACTGTTGTACCTGCACAGAATCACCCTGGCTTTCGATCACTGACGCGGATAACTCAACCCATTCTCCGTCGCTTCGGCCATACACTTTAAAACCAATATTCGCGACCTCGGTTTGCGTTGACCATACAATGGTAGTGTCACCATTCGCTCGAGTCGCTTTGAGGTGGCCGAGAGAGATTGGGTTGGTCACCGTTGGCTCGTAGCCAAAGTCACCGGTTGAGTTGCTCACCGGCGTGGCTATCAACCCAGCTGAGTCCAAATCTACCGTGTAACCCGTGTCGTCCTTACTGGTTTCATCTTCCGTATCTGCATCACCGTTTGGTGCATCAGTGTGCTCAAAGCCAGCCAACACATTGGCATCATCGGTGACCACCACGGTGAACAAACCGTCCGGTAGATTACCGACTCGGTAATTACCATTCGCATCTGTGCGTGTCGTGCGGACCACATTGCCGTTTTGATCACGGATCTCGATTGTCACGCCTTCAAACGTGCCAGGCTCAGTCTGCGTGCCATCACCGTTGGAATCCGACCAAACAGTGCCAGACAAACTATTGCCAGCATCGCCGACATAGCCAAAGTCCTGATCTAAGTCCGTTTCGGCACCCAAGCTCAAGGTTGTGACACTCTCACCATCACCCGTGCCCACCGCGTCTGGGTCGACCGTATTACTCCAACCTGCGCCGCCATTTGGTAAGGTTGTGGTATCGACTTCCACACGGTAATCGGTGCCAGGATTCAGCCCCGTATCGCTCACGTCCAAACCAGTAAACAGATAATTACCGTTTTCATCAGTGAACTGAGTTTGCAACAGCACATTGTCAGCATCAGTGGTGATATCACCATCTGGCCCTGGACCATAGAGTCGTACTGCAACGCCCTCTAAGCCCTCACCAGCATCCGGCGCTCCAGAAGTATTTTCGTCGAAGAAAATTGTGTCCCCGATCACACCTGCACCAATGCTGGTGCTGCTATCAACGTAACCAAAGTCTTGATTACGATCGTCAACCGGAAGCGCGTTTACGCTGCCACTGTCGAGGTCGACCAATGACGTGTTTGGTGAACCAAGGCCATCGTTATCGTAGGTTTGTTGTAAACCAGCCAGCACATTGCGTTGATCCGTGACTTGTACGCGATATAAACCATCGGGCACACCGGTAAACAAATATTGCCCATTGGCGTCAGTCACCGTAGTGGCAATAACATTTCCGCTTGCGTCGTCAATCAAGGCAACGGTCACACCAGGCAACACTTGCTCTGCCACATCGGTGCCACCAACAGCGCCCGCTGGACCTTCTCCATCGGCATCTGCATCAAGCCAAATAGTGTCACCAACACTGTTGTTTTGCTCTGCTGGTGGCAAGTAGCCAAAGTCCGCATCCAAAATAACCGGATTTTGGGTATTTAGTACCATAAAGGTCTGGTCATCTGCGTCGGTTGAGTTGCCATCGCGCACATCGGGGTCACCTAATCCACTCGCGGAGGATGTATAACCCGCCGGTAAGGTTGCGGTGTCAACGTTGACGATATACGTCTCATTGATCGGTAGCCCGGTGAACAGGTACTTGCCATTTTCATCAGTGACTGTGGTGATCGCAACGCCAAGCCCTGCGCCTATATCAATATCCGGTGGCGGTGTGAGTGACACTGTAACGCCAGCGATACCCGGTTCACTTGGATCTTGAATTCCATCGTCATCAGCATCCACCCAAATCGTATCGCCTAGTGAGCCATCCGGCGCACCGTAGCCAAAATCAGCGGTCAAATGCTCTTCGTTGGGACTCAGTTGGATCGGGTTGCTCGTGTGGTCTAATGGACCAATCACACCGGTGGCACCTTCATCGTAGGTTTGTACTAGACCAGTCGGCAAAGTACCGGTATTAACCATAACCACATACCCCTCCGCTGGATTCGCACTCACGAATGGCGGGAGATTGGTAAACAAGTAGCCGCCATTCGGTCCAGTCACCGTAGTGATGGAATTCCCAGGTCCGGCACCAACATCCACACCAGTAGGTGGTGTAAGAATGAGCTCTACGCCAGCTATACCGTCTTCATTGGCGTCTTGAACACCATCAAGGTCTAAGTCGAGCCACACGAAATTGCCAATTGCTGCTGGTGGAACAAAGCCGAAATCAACCGTCATATTGCCGTTGAGGTCTTGCGCACTGCCAATTACACCGTCTTGAGCATCACCTCGGTATACATCGCCCGCTTCGGCAGGTTCACCCAAAGTCGATAAGGTAAATACCGGGCTTTGGAACGTGCCTGGGGCGACTTCTACGGCAATATTTGAGTCATCTTCCGTATCATCGTTGTCAACCACGTTTTGCACTGAACCGGGATAGTAGCCGGCTGGTGGTGTCACCTGCACTCGGTAATCACCACTCGGCAAATTACCAAACTGGTACACGCCGTCAGCAGCGACAGTAACAGGAGCCAATGGCGCACCGTTGATATCCACAGCCGTAACAAAGGTGCCTGCCCCATTGTCGACCAGCAAACTCACCTGAGCGCTCGCCAATGGTGGCTCGCCCGCGTCTTGGATGCCATCACCGTCAAGATCTTGCCAGACAAAACTACCAATACTCATGGGCGCGACAAGTCCAAAATCCACCGTGTTGTTGCCGCTTAAATCGGCATTGCTACCAGAGGTTCCGTCTTGATCATCCCCATTCGCGGTATCACTCTCAACCGGCTCGCCTAAGCTCGCCAAGGTGAACGTGGCACTTTCGTAGGTCCCCACCACCGGCTCAGCGGCGATATTAGAGTCCAACTCATCTGCCGCAACCGCGTCGCTATTATCAGTGGTGTTCTGAGTTGGTGTTGCAACGAAACCTGCAGGTGGCGTCACACGAACGCGGTAGTCTCCAGGCGGCAAGTTATCGAACTCATAAAGGCCGTCAACCCCGGTCACTTGAGCCGGCACGGTCACGCCATTCATGTCTGACGCCGCCACAAATGTGCCACTTCCATTATCGACCAGCAGTGTGACTGACACACCGGTTACGCCGGGTTCGAGTGCGTCCTGCACGCCATCCACATTGATGTCTTCCCAAACATAGCTACCGATACTCACCGGTGTGACGAAACCAAAATCAACGGTCATATTGCCTGACAGGTCATCAAAACTGCCTGCTGCCCCATCTAGGTCATCACCGTTATTGGTCGTGCTCTCATTTGGTTCTTGACCACTACTCAGTGTAAAGACACCACTTTCATAAGTGCCAGCAGGGAGCCCAGTCGCTGCCAGATTAACATTCGAATCAAATTCATCGCTCGCTAGACCATCGGCATTATTCGCACCGTCCTGGATCAAGCTCGGGATAAACCCAGCTGGAGGTGTGACTCGTACTTTGTAGTCACCTGCCGGTAAATTGCTGAATTCATATTGACCATCGGCTGCAGTATTAATTGCAGCAACCGGCAAGCCACCTAAGTCCGTCGCTGTAACGTAGGTGCCACTGCCGTTATCGACCACCAGTGAAACGGATGCATTGGGTATACCAAGCTCGCCCGCGTTTTGAATTCCATCACCATTGGTATCATTCCAGACAAAGCTACCGATACTCATGGGCGCAATAAAACCAAAGTCGATCGTGTTGTTGCCATTCAAATCACCAGCACCACCGGCGGTGCCGTCTTGATCATCGCCTGCAGCTACATCACTTTCGTTCGGCTCATCCGTACTAGAGAGCGTAAAGGTCCCACTCTGAAAACTACCCGCTGGCACGCCAGTGGCTGACAAGTTGATGTTCGAATCCAGCTCATGGCTAGCCAATGTGTCTGCGTTGTCCGCGCCGTTCTGAGTTGGCGTCGGAACAAATCCAACAGGTGGCGTTACCTGAACGCGATAGTCACCTGGCGGCAGGTTATCAAACTCATACACACCAGTCGCACCAGTTACTAAGTTGGCTACCGGCGCACCCGTAATGTCAGTCGCAGTCACATAGGTGCCCGTGCCGTTATCCACCAACAAGGCAACGGTGGCGTTTGCAATCCCCTGCTCTGTCGCGTCTTGTACACCATCACCGTCCGCGTCTTGCCAAACATAACTACCAAGGCTCATCGGCGCCACAAAACCAAAATCCACAGTCATATTGCCACTGAGGTCGGACAAACTACCGGCGGCACCATCCTGAGCGTCACCATCAGCGGCATCGCTTTCATTCGGTTCACCCAAGCTGGCGAGAGTAAATGTCGCGCTCTCAAATGTGCCCGACACGGGTTCACTCGCAATATTGGAATCCAGTTCATCCGCAGCTAATCCATCGCTGTTGGCCGCGGTGTCTTGGTTTGGCGTGGCTTCGAAGCCCGCAGGTGGCGTCACACGAACACGATAATCACCCGGAGGCAAGTTATCGAATTCATAGAGCCCATCAGCACCGGTAACTTGACTAACCACCGCAACAGCATCCACATCAGTAGCGGCCACAAACGTGCCACTGCCGTTGTCGACCAACAGCGCCACTGTGGCGTTGGGCAAGCCGACTTCAGCGGCGTCTTGCACGCCATCTACGTTCAGGTCTTCCCACACATAACTACCAATACTCACGGGCACAAAGAAGCCCATGTCGACAGTCATGTTGCCGCTCAGGTCTAATGGGCCACCAGGCGCACCATCTTGTGCATCCCCATCTTGGCCTGTTGCTTCATTTGGCTCAGTGCCTGAAAGCAAGGTGAAAACACCACTCTCATACACGCCAGGTGATGGCTCCGCCGCAATATTGGAATCATTTTCGGTGTCGTTGTTATTGGCCGTCACCTGATTCACTGTTGGTACCCAATCAGCACCCGGTGTGACTTGGATTTTGTAGTCCCCTGGCGGTAGGTTCGTGAAGTGATACAAGCCATCTGCACCAACAACGATCGGTGCAACCGGCGCGGCATTTAGGTCTTGTGCTGGCACATACGTGCCCGCGCCGTTGTCGACCAGCAGCGCCACACTGGCACCATTGACGCCTGTTTCGGCTGGGTCTTGTACTCCATCGCCATCGGCATCGTTGAAGATAAAGCTACCCAAACTCAATGGCGCAATAAACCCGAAATCCACTGTCATGTTGCCATTGCGATCGGCTGGCGTACCGTTACCGTCTTGGTTGTCACCAACAGCAGTATCCGACTCAATCGGCTCACCCAAAGTGCTTAAGGTAAACGTGCCACTCTCGAACACACCCGGTGCAGGTGACGATGCAATGTTGGAATCCAACTCGTCGGCCG
>JAUHZM010000102.1 GCA_030426005.1 Gammaproteobacteria bacterium | reverse complement strand
ATCAGAGTAGAACTCAGTACTGGCCACATCAAGACCAATCATGATGTCTTTACTAGGCACGTAACCCGCATTCTCAATTGCTTTCATAATGATGCCTACGGCGGCTTCATTACTCTCCAGATTCGGTGCAAATCCACCTTCGTCACCGACCGCAGTGCTTAGGCCCATTTCACTCAATACTTTTTTCAATGAGTGGAAGACTTCGGCACCAGCGCGGAGCGCATCACCGAACGTCGGTAGCCCGGTTGGCAAGATCATGAACTCCTGAAAATCAATGGAGTTATCAGCGTGCTCACCACCGTTAATAATATTCATCTGCGGTACTGGCATGGCGTAGGTGTCGTTACCGAATAACTCAGCGTAATAGGCGTACAATGGAACACCTTTGCTTGCCGCAGCCGCTTTTGATACAGCCAAAGACACCGCCAAGATCGCGTTCGCACCCAGTTTGGATTTATTTTCAGTGCCATCCAAATCAAGCATAAGTTGATCAATTGCACGCTGGTCTAGAGCTTCTTTACCGTTTAATGCATCCGCAATCACGGTATTGGCATTGTGTACCGCTTTGGTGACACCCTTGCCAAGATAACGTTGCTTATCGCCATCGCGCAGCTCCAACGCTTCAAGTGTGCCAGTCGATGCGCCGGATGGTGCAACCGCACGTCCGAAAGCGCCATCAGCCAAAGTGACGTCGGCTTCAACAGTTGGGTTACCGCGAGAATCCAGGATTTCGCGTGCGAGAATTGATTTGATAGTGGACATACTACTTTCTGCCTCGAGAATTAATGAGTAAGTTCAGACTTTGAAACACAGACCGCTTGTTTACAGCTCCGTGTCCGAAAAGCCACCAGCTTTCGTGGACTGGTCAAGTTGTTGGAGAACGGTGAGTAATGCTTTCAGTTTTTGCGTTGGCCAGGCATTCGGACCGTCGCTCTTAGCGTTGTCAGGATCAGGGTGTGTTTCCATGAACACACCGGATACACCTGCCGCAACTGCGGCGCGCGCTAAAACCGGGACAAATTCACGTTGACCGCCAGAGCGATCGCCTTTACCACCTGGCAATTGCACTGAATGCGTGGCGTCAAATACCACAGGACAGCCAGTCTCGCGCATCTGTGCCAGACCTCGCATATCCACCACCAGGTTGTTGTAACCGAAGGAAGCGCCGCGTTCACACACCGTAATTTTGCCTTTGCCACCAGCCGCTTCGGCTTTTTTAGTGACGTTTACCATTTCAGGCGGAGACAAAAACTGACCTTTTTTAATATTGGCCGGGATACCGCATGCGCCAACCGCCTCGATCAGGTCGGTTTGCCGACACAGAAAGGCTGGAGTCTGAATCATGTCGACGTATTTTGCCGCTAGCTCAACCTGCTCAGGTGTGTGCACATCGGTCAACACAGGAATGCCCACCGTTTCACGAACCTCCTGGAGAATCTCTAACCCTTCCTGAATACCGGGGCCACGAAACGACGACCCAGAGGTACGATTTGCCTTATCAAACGAAGACTTATAGAGCGTATTGATGCCCAACTCACCGGTGATGTCACGCACCATTTTGGCGACTTCCAGCGCGTGTTGACGCGACTCAATCACACAGGGGCCCGCGATGAGGAAAAATGGTTTGTCGAGACCGACTTCGAAATCGGCTATCTTCATGATTGCACCTTTGCGTTCTCTGCTGGCTGCAATAATCCAGCGGGTAATTTATTGCGCTGCTCGAGCCGCTTCGATATACGAAGTAAACAACGGGTGGCCGTCGCGCGGGCTCGAGGTAAATTCAGGGTGGAATTGTACACCGACAAACCAGGGATGATCAGCTATTTCAATAGTTTCTACCAGATCATCATCTGAGACACCGCCAATAATCAGCCCTGCATCAACCAATTGCTGACGCAGACTATTATTAAATTCATAACGATGGCGGTGGCGCTCCACAATATCTTGCTTACCGTAGATTTCGCGAACCTTTGTGCCTTCAACCAGATGACAGGTTTGACCGCCCAAACGCATGGTGCCGCCGAGATCAGAATTCTCATCGCGTTGTTGAACTTCGCCACTTTGGTCGGTCCATTCAGAGATCAATGCAATAACTGGATACGGTGTCTCTGGATTGAATTCAGAACTGTTAGCATCCTTCATACCCGCCACGTTGCGAGCAAAATCAATCGCGGCTACTTGCATACCCAAACAAATACCAAGATATGGAATTTTGTTTTCACGCGCATATTGAGCAGCACGTATTTTACCTTCAGTACCACGGTCGCCAAATCCACCAGCAACCAAAATTGCGTCGTTACCCGCTAAGGCTTCAACGCCAATATTCTCGATGTCTTCTGCTTCGATGTAATTAATATTGACCTTGGTCAAGGTCTGAATGCCGGCATGAATTAATGATTCAGACAGTGACTTGTAGGACTCCGTTAATCCGATGTATTTGCCAACTAGCGCGATGTTGACTTCACCCGTCGGGTTGGCTTTGCGGTCAACCACCCATTCCCATTCACTTAAATCCGCTGGCGGACAATCCAGTTGCAGATGCTTCACCACTAACTCATCGACTTTTTGGTCACGGTAGAGCAACGGAATCTGATAGATATTATCGACGTCCACACCGGAAATCACCGCCTCGGGACGAACATTAGTAAACAGAGCGATTTTACGCTTGGCTTCGTCAGCCAATGGCTCATTGACTCGACACAGCAAAATATCCGGCTGAATACCGATACTACGCAGCTCTTTCACCGAGTGCTGGGTTGGCTTGGTTTTGATTTCGCCCGCAACCGCGATGTACGGCACCAAAGTCAGGTGCATAAACATGACGTTCTCGTATCCCTTCTCGATACGCATTTGGCGTATCGCTTCCATAAATGGCAAGGATTCGATATCACCGACCGTACCACCGATTTCAACCAGCGCCACATCAACGTCGCCCGCACCATCTTCAATTGCATCCTTCATTTCATTGGTGATGTGAGGAATTACTTGAACTGTGCCACCTAAATAATCGCCCCGACGTTCTTTTCGCAACACACGCTCGTAGATTCGACCCGTCGTGAAGTTGTTCTTCTGAGACAGCGTGGTACGGATAAACCGTTCATAATGTCCGAGATCCAAGTCGGTCTCAGCCCCATCTTCCGTGACAAATACCTCGCCATGTTGAAAGGGACTCATGGTGCCAGGGTCTACGTTGATATAGGGATCCAGCTTCATCAAAGTGACCTTCAGGCCACGCGATTCCAACAGTGTCGCCAGGGAAGCAGCCGCAATACCCTTACCCAAGGACGAAACTACGCCGCCCGTAATAAAAACATACTTTGTCATTAACTCAAAAACCGAGCCAGCCATGCTGGCGTATAACGTCTTGTGCGATCAAAACAACCAAACGAGCACACGCAAACGTGTCTGCTCAACGGCTGGTTGTACTTAAAAGAATTGGTTTATCAGAGTCACAGGCAAACGCGTGAAAATGTTTTGCGCTGTGCTCCAGAAGGTTCTACATGATACTCGACACGGCAAAATTGAACAATCAATTTACCATCGATGCTCGAAAAAAAGTCCGTCCCTGACAGTCTGACCGTTATCGGTTCGCGGCGAATTTCCTATTGAAGTTCCAATTAATGTAGTGGCGATTCAATCGCGACTCCGAGTGGATCAGGCTGAGTAATTTTTGTGTCGCATCAACACGAACACTACTCTGATAAATATCAATAGGTTGTGCAACATTTCTCCAGTCAACAACACCAAAAGGTGGCGTTTTATCCAAAGCTGGCATCACGTACATAAAACCGTAATGAAAACGAAACTGCTGACCGCCCTCTTGCAGCACTGCGGTACTGGGTGGCGGTACCGCGATCGCCGCAACCAATTGTTTCAAAAATCGGCGACTCGGTGTGTGTAAGTTAAGACTCTTTAGCCAGAAGCGCAATACGTTCGCTTGCCGCGCAGGCGATAAGTGAGCCATATCGGCCACACATAAGGCGTAGGACTTGTCGACTGGGTGCTTGGGATGTTCACGTACCTCGACTAAATCACAAATTGCTAGTTCACGTAACAGCTCATTCTCCTGTTGCAGATTGGCAGCCGCGCGCGTGATGTTCTGAACCGCATCTGGACGGAATTCGGTGAGCACTGGAATGATCTCGTTACGAATTGTATTGCGTGAGTAATCGTTGGTTCGATTACTGGGATCATCGACCCAGCGTAAGCCGCTGTCGTGTGCAACTTCGTATAAATCTTCCTTGGTAAAAGCCAACAGCGGCCTGGCCAGTTTCGCACCTTGAAACGGTCGGACGGAACGCATGCTAGATAACCCAGCACTACCTGCGCCCCGCATTAAATTGAACAAAAATGTTTCGGCGCGATCTTGCTGATGATGCGCCGTCAACAGAACAGAATTTCGGTCTAGCTGTTGGCTAAACCACTTATAACGAGCATTGCGGGCCGCTAACTCGCTCTTGTTTTCAAGCTTCAGTTCAGTCTGGCGGTAGTCGATTCCCAGTAACTGACAGGTCGCGGCACAATGGTCTGCCCATCGCCCGGCCTCATCCTGCAAATTATGGTTGACGTGAAGTGCGGTGAGTTCGAACCCGACATGCGATTGCAACTGGTGCATCAAGTACAAAAGCGCGGTTGAATCAATTCCGCCACTAAATGCCACATAAAAATGGTTCGAACGCTTCAACCCCAGATTATCAAACACTTCTTCTTCGAATTTTTCGATCGAAATAGCCATTTAAGGCGACCTCTGTGTGCTGCGTTTATGTTGTTCGTTGTCTGCGCTCGCGGTTGTCACGGGCTACGCAACGACTCAATGTTTGAAGACACCCTGAAGTTGAAGTCGGACGTCTAAACATGCGTCAATTGGTAGGTTTACGTGAAACGAGTGAGGGGAACAAGTGTACCGATTTACTGAACCGCGCAGGTGTCAAAATCATGACATTCTGCACTACCCTAACCCGTCGATACCAGCCATCCTGATACTGCATATTTTTGGAGGGCCATGCAAGTCGCCTTTAGTCCAATCCGGCTGAGGAGAGACCTTAAAACAGTGCTCTTGCATAAGCTTGCGCTGTTGGCGTTCAGTATAGCACTGGAAAATAAAACATTTAAAGAGCAAGGACTTAGAAAGTCTTTGAAAAGTCAACCTTAGATAAGTGACGTACCCATCAGTATATTAGGCGAATATTTTTTTGACCGACAATATTTTCCAACTGTTCCAGCATCAGCTTGGTTGGAATAATCCGCCAACCATGACTGACTTCGAGCTGACAAATACCACGCTGAGTACGGTATTCAAATCCAACGCCGCACTGACCTTCTTCGCTTGGTTCCAGGATTCGTCGCAAATCACGCACCACGTGTTCGTTTAATTGCTCAGAACTCAACTGAATTTGCATGTGTCGCGCCAGATTGCTGCGCGCCTGCTCGATATCAAACAGCTCGTCAGCAGAGAGCCGAATACCGCCACTAAAATGGTCGTAACTGGCTTTACCTTTTACCACCAGCACCTTGTCTTTATGGATAACATCACGCCGCTGGTCATATAGTTCGCCAAACACGCCAACTTCAACCCGTGCAGTTTTATCATCGAGTTGCAAGAATGCCATCCGAGATCCTGACTTGGTGTTCATGGTGCGCGCTCCGATGACCAGACCCGCCAGCGTGACTGATTTTTTACCCTTACCCTGAGCCACGTCAATGTCTACCAGGCGGCATGAGGTAAACTGATCCAGCTCCTGAATATACATATCAATCGGGTGCCCGCTGAGGTAAAGTCCAAGCGTCTCTTTCTCAGCGGCAAGCAGGTCTTCCTCTTTCCACTCGGGCACTTGCTGATACGTTTGCACGGTTTCTGCCGGTGCGGCGATGCCGAACATATCGTTTTGTCCGGCCAGTGCGCTGCGATGTTGCTGGTTCGCCGCCTCCAATGCCAGATCAATACTCTCAATCAAGCTCGCGCGATGCACACCCAAATCATCCAACGCGCCAGCCCGAACTAACGCTTCCAGAGCACGACGATTAACCCGTTTTACGTCTACCCGAGCGCATAGGTCATACAAATCTTTAAATGCACCGCCGGTATCACGCGCTTGAATGATGGCTTCGATAACGGGGCGACCAATGCCTTTGATCGCACCAAGGCCGTATACGATATTCTGATTATCGGTGGCACGAAAATCGTACTGACATAGATTAATATCAGGATGCTGAACCGATAAACCCATTTGGTTAGCCTCGTTTAACAAGGTTACGACTTTATCGGTATTTTCCATATCCGCGGACATACACGCTGCCATAAATTGCGACGGATAATGGGCTTTTAACCAGGCAGTCTGATACGCGATCAACGCGTAAGCGGCCGAGTGACTTTTGTTAAAACCGTAAGCCGCAAAATACTCCATCAAGTCGAAGACTTCTTTGGCGACCTCTTTTGGGACATTGCGCTCGTCCGCGCCCTGCTCAAAAATGGCCCGCTGCTTTGCCATCTCCTCAGGTTTCTTCTTACCCATGGCGCGGCGCAGAATATCCGCACCACCCAGTGAATAGCCCGCCATCACCTGGGCAATCTCCATCACTTGTTCCTGATAAAGAATAATACCCTGGGTATTTTCCAGAATCGGCTCCAGCATCGGGTGCGCATACTTAGTCGCCTCCTTGCCATGTTTACGGTCGCAGTATACCTTTTCCATGCCCGCGCCGAGCGGCCCTGGTCGGTACAAGGCCACCAGTGCCACGATGTCTTCAAACTGGTCTGGCTTAAGGTTCTTGATCAGCTCCTTCATACCGGACGATTCCAGCTGGAAGATCGCCGTGGTCTGCCCCTGTCGCAGCAGCTCGTACGTTGCATTATCGTCCAGCGGCAACTTGGCGATATCCAACAAAGCCTCACCATTGGCAGCCCGTTGCACATTGATCGCCTTGACCGCCCAGTCGATAATCGTCAGCGTTTTGAGACCTAGGAAGTCGAACTTCACCAAGCCAACGGTTTCGAGATCGTCCTTGTCGTACTGTGAAACGATTTGATCGCTGCCATGCTCACAATACAGTGGCGTGAAGTCCGTAAGGTCAGTCGGCGCAATCACCACACCACCGGCGTGTTTGCCGACGTTGCGCGCCAAGCCTTCCAGCTTGAGCGCCATGTCAATTAGTTCGGTAATCTCCTCTTCGTTGTCGTAGCGCTCTTTTAATTCCGGTTCCTGTTCCAGTGCTTTGGTAAGGGTGATACCCAAATCAAACGGAATCAGCTTGGCCACACCGTCTACGTGGCCGTACGACATACCCATCACGCGGCCAACATCGCGCACCACACCTTTTGCTGCCATGGTGCCGTAGGTAATAATCTGCGATACCTTGTCACGACCGTACTTGCGTGCCACATAATCGATCACACGTTCCCGACCTTCGATACAAAAGTCCACATCAAAGTCAGGCATCGAAACCCGCTCTGGATTCAGGAATCGCTCAAACAGCAAGATGTGCTCAATCGGATCCAGATCAGTAATTTTTAGTGCATACGCGACTAAGGAGCCAGCCCCAGATCCCCGCCCTGGTCCTACCGGCACACCATTTTCTTTAGCCCATTGAATGAAGTCGGCAACGATCAAAAAGTAGCCAGGAAACCCCATCTCATTAATAATTTTGAGTTCGAACTCCATGCGTTCGACATACTCTTTGCGGGTTTCTTCATCGGCACCGTCAGGAAATCGTCGCAACAAGACTTCTTCCAAACCGAGGAAGGACTCATTGCGCAAATGTGATTCAATCGTTTCGCCTTCCGGTACCGGGAAGTCGGGCAGAAAGTACTCGCCCATGCGCATCACAAAATTACATCGCTGTGCAATGCGTAAGGTATTGTCGATAGCGCTTGGTATGTCGGCAAACAACTCAATCATTTCAGTGGCCGACTTGTAATACTGCTGCGGTGTATGGTGCTTTACACGACGCGGATCATTTAACACGCGACCTTCGTTGATACAAACTCGCACTTCATGCGCATCGAAATCCTTCTCTTGCATGAAATGCGCATCGTTGGTGGCGACCAGTGGCACCTGGAATTGCGCCGCAAGCTGCGCAACGGCAGCAATATATTCCTCTTCGTAGGGACGACCAACACGCTGAATTTCGAGATAAAAACGGTCAGCAAACAACGATTGATACTCAGCGATTAACTGCGCACTGTATTTATGTCGGCCTGCCATCAATGCGCCACCAAGCTCGCCACGCAAGCCGCCTGACAAACAGATCAATCCATTAGTCTTACCGTGCAACCATTCTTTTTGCAAAATTGGGCGGCCGTGCGCCTGCCCTTCACGGAATCCACGTGACAGGAGTTCAGACAAATTGACGTAGCCAGTTTCATCCTGCACCAACAGCACCAAAATGTATGGTTGAGTGACTTTGTCAGGGTTGGCGATGTACACCTCAGCACCAATAATTGGCTTTATGCCTTGCGCCACACATTTATTGAAAAACTTGACCGCACCATACAGGTTCCCCATGTCGGAGAGGGCCACGGCTGGCATTTGGTATTGCAGTGTTTGATCCACCAATGCAGGCAAACGGATCATGCCATTCACAAGCGAATACTCGGAATGGAGGTGTAAATGGACGAAGGATTCAGGCATCCGCGAATTATAAACTGAAGGGTTTTGAGTCGGGAGACTGTTTGTAAAATTTTCGTTTAGAGCAATGCTTTCACGGGAGCAAAACTACGACGGTGTATTGGTGTGATACCGCATGAAACTAAGGCTTCTCGATGCTGTTTAGTCGGATACCCACTATTGCGATCGAAACCATATTCTGGATACTGCAGTGCGTAGTCACGCATCACTTCATCGCGCGCGACCTTGGCAATGATTGAGGCTGCAGAGATCGCCGGTTCCAGACCATCACCACCGACAATCGCCCTCGCAGGAATGCCAAACTCTGGAGTTCGGTTGCCATCGACCAATACCTGCTCCGGCTGCAGGCGTAATTTAGCGACCGCGCGTTGCATTCCGAGCATGGTAGCGTGCAGAATATTTAATTGGTCAATTTCTGCTACGCTGGCTTCACCCAAAGCCCAACATACGGCTTGCGCTTTAATCTGCTCGCTGAGTTGCTCACGTTTTTTAAGGGAAAGTTTTTTGGAATCGGTCAATCCAGGCAGATCGTAGGACTCCGGCAAAATAACCGCTGCGGTCACCACGGGTCCAGCCAGGGGGCCACGACCGACCTCATCCACACCAGCAATCAAGATCACGTCTGCCCCGCTTCACGATCGCGCAACAAGGCCTCAATCGCATCACAAGCCAGCTCACCTGAGTGTTCGTTTAGTGCCGGCGCAATGTCTGCCAA
>JAUHZM010000101.1 GCA_030426005.1 Gammaproteobacteria bacterium | reverse complement strand
TGCAACCAAAAACTGGAGTACGTTGGAATGGCATCGTCACAGGCAGTAAATTGTACATGCGCCGACATAACCCCATCGATTTCATCAATCAACTCACGGTAGGGTATGAGGTCGTGTTCAAAGATTGCCTCAAAATCACGACCATCGGTAGGCAAACAATGATGTGAGTCATTGGCTACCCCACCGTGACCGGGAAAATGCTTCGCCACCGACACCATGCCGGCTGCGTGCATACCATCTATGTACGCTCCAAGCAGTTCGGCAGCCACCGCGGGATCAGCATGAAAACTGCGGTTGCCAATCACCTCGCTGGCCTGACTACATACATCAAAGACCGGCGCAAAGCTAATATCCACACCAACCGAGATCAGCTCGCTCGCCATGGTAAACGCAGACTGATAAGCCGCCATTGGCGCAGTTTGTTTGTCCTGATCCCAAAGTTCACCAAAGTGTTGCGCGGGCGGTAACAGAGTAAATCCATCTTTAAAGCGCTGAACACGACCACCTTCTTGATCGACCGCCACCAACAACGCTGGTGAGCGAACTGATTTTATTTCCGCAATCAGCGCCTGAACTTGTTGTTTTGACTCAAAATTCCGAGTAAACAGAATCACGGCACCAACGCTTGGGTGCTGTAGTCGCTCAATTTCATGTGGTGTCAGGCTTAGTCCAGCCACATCGACCATAACGGGTCCAAGTGGCTTGTAGTCGGGCGTGTTCGGCATATTCGCTCGTTTATCCATCTTCATTCAACAATATCGACCTGCGTGCCAACCTGCACCAGATCAAACAAGGCAATAATATCTCGGTTGCGCATTTTGACACAGCCATGCGAACTCGGTTGCCCCATCGCATGACTGTCTGGCGCACCGTGCAGGTAGATATACCGTCGCTGCGTGTCGACGTCACCGCCGCGGTTAAAACCGGGCTGGTTACCGCACAACCACAAAATACGCGTTAATATCCAATCTCGTTGTGGAAACTTGTCCGCCAGCGCCGGTGAATAAATTTCACCAGTTGCACGACGACCAACAAACACGGTATTTTCAGGTGCACCGGCGCCAATCTTCGCTCTGATTCTGTGTTGGCCCAAAGGTGTGCACTCACTGCCAGACTGCTGACCAACACCGTTTTTAGCGGTGGAGATGCACGTCTCAAATACTTTCTGCTGTGCACAATCGAACGCCTCAAGGGTTTGTTCAGCCACGTGCACAATCAGTTTGTCCACACCACCTTTCATCCGCGCAAAATATGCTCAATTAGTGCGTCGCAGCCACGATCCACCAAACTAAAAACGTGTTCAAACCCAGCATCACCACCGTAATACGGATCGGGCACTTCTTGTTCTTGCACGGTCCCCGCTTGATTCGCAAACGCCAGAAATAGGGACAGCTTGGCTTTGTAGTCTTCGGGCGCATAGTACTGAATCAGATCCAGATTATCGGCGTCCATCGCCAGTATGTAGTCATACTCATCGTAGTCGAGGATTGATATCTTGCGAGCTCGAATAAACTCCATATCAATACCCTTTCGTGCCGCTGTGGCCCGCGACCTCGGGTCAGACTGCTCACCAACATGGTAAGCATGCGTGCCAGCCGAATCGATTTCTATTCGCTCAGACAATGCGCGGTTATCCACCTTGTGCTGCATGACACCGTGCGCTGTTGGTGAACGACAGATATTGCCCATACAAACAAATAGCACCTTGGTCTTCATTCAAGCCCCCTGCTCGTTGGCTGCAAGCATCGCGCGCGCACGCTCCAGGTCCTGTGGTGTATCCACACCAATGCCAGTGAAATAGTCCACCTGCTCGACCATAATCGCATCGCCATTGTCCAACACGCGTAACTGTTCCAGTGATTCTGTGGTTTCGATTGCACTGGCAGGCAGCTCTGGGTAGCGTCGTAAGTAACCGGCTCGATAGGCGTAAATGCCAATGTGGTGCCACGCAGATGCTGTGCGTTCGTCGCGCGCAAACGGAATTGGGGCACGCGAAAAGTACATAGCTTGGCCATTACGCGCAAACACCACTTTCACCACATTAGGGTTGAGAATATCGGCGTCGTCCTCAATGGCTTTCGCTGCTGTCGACATAACCGCATGCCTTGCTCGCGCAAGCGACTCAGCTACCTGATCGATCAATCGACTCGGAATCAAAGGCTCATCACCTTGCACATTGACCACCACTTCGTCGTCCGATAACCCAAGCAACGTGACAACCTCCGCCAAACGATCACTGCCACTGACATGATCTGCTCTGGTCATGCAGACCTCGCAGTCCGCGTCTCGTAACACGTCCGCAATTCGAGCATCGTCGGTGGCGACAATCACTCGATCAGCGGCCGATTGATTGGCACGGTCGACAACGTGTTGAATCATCGGCTTGCCGCCAATATCCGCCAGAGCCTTGCCCGGCAATCGCGTTGATGCGTATCGCGCAGGAATCACTACAGAAAATGTCATAGCTAGGACTCTGACTTCAGCTCGCGAGCTTCTTCTTCGAGTAACACTGGAATGCCATCGCGGATTGGATACGCGAGCCTAGCTGACTTAGAGACTAGCTCTTGTTTTTCCGCATCATACTCAAGCGGCCCTTTGGTTACAGGGCAACACAACATCTCTAGAAGTTTGGGATCAATACTCATGGTTTTATCTACTTGCTAATACGAGAGAACAGGTCTAATAACGCACGATCAAATTCTGAACTTACTTGCGCGCTGACGGGCACATACCAGTGACGATGGTCCGCTATTTTGTCACATTTAACCGCATCTTTTTCGGTCATCAACACGACGGCATCTGATCCGAAATCAATATCCTCAGCCCGAAACGCATAATGATCAGGAAACGCGTGCGGAATAACAGAAAAACCCAATCGCTCACAGGTATCGAAGAAACGCTGTGGATTACCAATCCCGGCCACCGCATGAACTGGCCCTGCTTTGGGAGGCGACTCGGTATTTGAAGATGCCACGGCGGCTATTTGGTCCGGTACCAACTGCATGGTGAAACCTTCTATAGTCGAGTCGGGCGTTATATGCCGCACCACAAAATCAACCTGTTGTTGTCGGGCTGGTGACTCGCGATACGGCCCCGCTGGCAACAGATAGGTGTTATCACTTAGGTTAGTTTGATCGATTAAACAGACTTCAATATCACGCGCCAAGGCATGATGTTGTAAGCCGTCATCCGACACAATCACATCCACCTGGTTCTCAGACAGCATCAGCTCTATATCTGCTCGGCGATCCGGACCGATGGCAATAGGCGCATCAGTGCGACGCATCAGAAGGCTTGGTTCATCGCCCGCCACGCTGACTTGAGTGGTGTTCGTCACCAACAATGGAAAGTCACTCGCCTGACTGTGGTAGCCACGACTTATGATTCCTGTTCGTAAACCCTGAGCTTGTAATAATTGCACGATATGCGCGACCAGTGGCGTTTTCCCTGTGCCGCCGACGGTTAAATTGCCGACCACAATGACGGGGACCGGCGCTCGATAGACCGCACGTATTCCAGACTGATAGCTCAGGCGATTAAGCTCGTAGACGCCTCGATACAGCTGCGATAAGGGCCACAACGTGGTGGTCAGCCAATTGGGTTTCTTCCAACCAGCAATCAATGTGTCTCGGAATGCCATAATGCGCGCAACGACCCAGCACTAACGATTCCAGAAAAAGAAGCCTTTCTTATTCGGATGACTCGACTGCGCACGATGCAAGTCGGCGTAAACGCCACCCTGACGTAATAGTTTGCGGTGCGGCCCCTGCTCCACGATTTTGCCATGATCCAGCACCACGATATTGTCCGCGCCTTCAATGGTCGACAAACGGTGTGCAATGACTAACGAAGTACGATCTTGCATCAAGGTTTCCAGCGCATCTTGCACATACCGTTCGGACTTATTGTCGAGCGCGGACGTGGCTTCGTCCAGAATCAGGATCGGCGCGTCTTTATAAATGGCACGCGCAATGGCAATACGTTGGCGTTGACCACCAGAGAGACGTAAGCCGCTCTCGCCGACCACGGTCTCCAGCCCCAGTGGTAGTTCGTGCAGGAACTCATCCACGTGTGCGGCCTTAATGGCTGCTTGTAAGCGCGCTTCATCGTACTGATCCAGCATGCCATACATAATATTACGAGCGATGGTATCGTCGAATAAGGTCGTTTCCTGACTGACCAGACTCACATGGTCGCGTAAATCATTTAGCACCAGATCATTCAGGTTGTGCCCATCCAACAAGATTTCGCCAGTCTGCGGTTTGTAAAACCTAAGAATCAGGGAAGTAATGGTCGATTTACCACTACCACTCGGCCCGACCAGCGCAATGCGCTCACCTGGTTTGATCTGGAAAGTTAGACTATCCAGTACTGGCTGTTCGTCGTCATCGGTATAGCGAAACGACACATTATTGAACTGCAAGTGCCCGCGCGTTTGAGTCAGCGCAACAGTACCAGAATTCTGCTCCGGTTCAGCATCAATAATACTAAACACGCTATTGGCAGCTGTCACACCAATCTGAATCTTCTCATTCACCTTGGCCAGACGTTTGAGTGGGCTCATCAGCATCATGCAGGCCATAATGTATGACACGAATGACGCCGCCGACTCCGGGCCTTCGCGCAGGTCGTTCAGAAAAAGGTACAAAATAAGGGCCAGAATTGGCCCAACCAACAACAGCGTTGACGGCACGATACCCGCCGACACCTTGGCGCGTTTCAGGTTCTGCTGCAGGTTAAAATTATTCGCATTGGTAAAATTCTCGAACTCCTGTTCCTGACCGCCATAAACTTTAATCACCTTGTGACCGACAGACGCTTCTTTGACAGTATCGGCAATCCCACCCATAGAGTCTTGGATGTCCTTACTGGTACGCCGAAATCGTTTATTGGCGTAGCGAATAATGCCGATAAGGAACGGAATGGTCAGCATAAAAATCAGCGTCAGTCGCCAGTCTTTATAAAACAACCAGGCGATCAACCCGAGCGACACCACCGAGTCTTTAAACAGAATCGATAAGGTATCCGTGGTCGCCACTGCCGTAGTCTCAACATCATAAATCAGTTTTGAGACGTTTTTCGATGAAGAGTTTTTATCAAAATAGCGCGTTGGCAAGCGCAACATGTTTTGAAACACGTCTTGGCGAATTTCATAAATCACCAATCGCCCAACCTTGGCCATGGTGTAGTTGGCAATAAATCCAAAAATCGCACGCGCGAAAACCACGCACATCAGCATGATGCCAGACCAACGAACAAACCATTGATCGCCCGTCAGGAAGCCGTTTTTCAAGACCTTTTCGATAAACGCAGCAACGGAGGCTTCGATCAGCCCGGTCAGCACCATGAAACCGATCGCCATCAACAATAAACGTGCGTGGCGAAATAAGTAGCGAAGCAGGCGTACAAACACAGCGCGCGCGTCGAACGCGCTGCCATCAGCCCTAGTCACTGCTGGCGGATTAATCGGTTCGGTCATCAGAGGTCGTGCTAATTATCAGTAAACTGCTTGGTTGCAAACGTTATATTGGTCAAACCCAGTTCCTGGGCCACATCCATCACTTTGATAACAGCTTCGTGTGGTGCTTTTCGATCAGCACGAATGATTAACAGCAGCTTCGGCTGATCCTGATACTCGCTGAGCGCGCGTTTGAGCGTGTCGCGATTCGAATTCAATAACGGCTTTGATGCACCATCTGTGCCGGTCGCTATGGCATATTCAGAACCCGCTCCGATCTGTATCTCCACATTCTGTGGCGGCGCAACAGCTTGCTCGCCCGATGACTCAGGCAAGTTAATTTTGAGCGACGTCTCCTTAGTGAACGTGGTTGAAATCATAAAAAAGATCAACAACAAGAACACCACGTCGATCAACGGGGTCAATTCGATCCCGGTCTCATCTAGTTCTTCGTCGGTGCCGAAATTCATGAGTGTTTTGAGGCTTCCAAAACAGCCAGAGCATTCTCTTCCAGAATTACCCGCAGCTCAACAATCCGGCCGCGAAAATGGCGATAAAACATTAAACATGGAATACCAACCGACAAACCGGCAGCCGTGGTGATCAATGCCTCAGAAATACCACCAGACAAGATTGTTGGATCACCAACGCCACTAGCTGTAATTGTGGTAAAGACTTTAATCATGCCGATAACTGTGCCCAGCAATCCCAGCAACGGCGTAATGGATGCGATCGTGCCAAGCGTATTGAGATACCGCCCGAGGCGATGTACCACCATCTTTCCGGCCTCCTCAAAACCTTCACGCATGGACTCCGGACCATACGCGAGATTATCCAGTCCGCCAGCTAAAACCGTTCCCAGCGGTGAGTGATTGCGGATCACATCCACCTTCTCTGCGGTAACGCGCTTAGTGCGCATCAATTCCAACACCTGTTGACGCAGACTCGCTGGGGCCACCTGCTTGGTACGCAAGGTGAGCATGCGTTCGAATACGATTGTAAGTGCGACCAATGAGCAGATTAAAATAACCCACATTAGTGGGCCGCCCGCTCTAAACAATTCAAACATGGATTACCTGTCTCTATCCGTTAATGGCTGGAAAACGAGTTATTCTTTACGACGTCACGGTCAGACCAATCTAATAGATCCGCTATCACGTAGAGCCCGCATTTTTATTCACGGAAGTCTACCAAACTATCTGCGCTGATTGGATACTTTTTGGTAATGCCAAAAACGTTGTTCGGTTGCGCGAAAAGTGCTAACTCGGTATCCATCTTGATCAACTTGCAATTGAATGGACCCAGACGTTACCGTTGAGCGCACATCGATACCGCGGGAATGGTAACGTGCTATGACGTCGCCGTGTGGATGACCGTAGTGATTTAAATACCCGGCTGCGACCAACGCTGTGGTCGGCGAGACAGCATCAATAAATGCTTCAGTGGACGATGTTTTGCTGCCTTGGTGTGGTATCAACATCACGTCGGCTGGTAAATCGTCCTTAAAACGGCGAATTAGGTCGCGTTCCACAGCTTTTTCAATGTCGCCCGTCAACAACACGCGTTGCCCGAGGTGCTGAATCAGCAGCACGCATGAACGATTATTACTGCCGGCTGGTGTTTCAGTATCCGGGGCCAAGAATTGGAACTCCGTTAGCCCCATAACCCAGCGCTCTCCACGCGCACATAACTGTGCATCCGGCACCCGATCAACCCGACTGCTAAACATTCGTGTCACAGGGAACTGCGCAAGCACATCCGGCAAGCCACCAATATGATCGGAATCGGCATGACTGATGATCAAGGTATCAATGCGTCGATACCCTTGCGCGCGAAGATAGGGAATCAGCACAGCATTGGCGGTGCTAAACCCAGTGTGATATCGCGGGCCGGTATCGTACACCAGCACACCGTCAGCGGTTTCGACCACGATGGCTAAGCCCTGCCCGACATCGAGCAAGGTTAGCCGCATGGTTTGTTCAGCTAGCGGGGTTGACTTTAGGCTAAACCCAAGCACAAAGCATAACGACGCAATCGAGATCAATTTATGCCAGCGCAATAAGATTGAAAGCAAAAGCAACCCAAACAAGCACCAATGCCAAAAACTGGATGACGCAAGTGGCACGGCAGCATACTCAAGGCTAGCGATCCAACGCAGCCCATCCGCAACCGAGTTGTAAACACTGACCAACACTCGAAAAAACGGCGCGGCAATCCAATACTGCCCTAGAGCGAGCAGGAGCCCCGCGAGCAATGTCATTGGGATCAGCACTAGACAAAACACAGGGACGGCAACAAGATTTACCAGCGGAGAAATCACCGACACCTGACCGAAAAACACTAAGCTCAGAGGTGCCATGCCGAGCCACAATACTAGCTGAACTCGCAGCAACCCAGTCTTCCGATCTTGCTGTGCAGCTAACGCAATTACCCAAACTGCGCCGCAGGACAACCAGAAGCCAACATCCAGAATCGAGTTCACATCTAGCAACAACAATAGGGTTACTGCCAACAAAAGTGTCCGAGACAGACTCTGCGGGCGGGCCGACAATTGACAGGCGCAATACACCACCAGCATCACCAGTGCGCGCTGCGTAGACACGGCAAACCCCGCTAGTGCAGCGTACCCAAGACTGGCAAGCAGTGCCGGCCACAACGCCACCGTCTGCCTGGGTAGTACCGTATGCCAGCGAATAAATGACCAGCTAAAGAAACGATACAAAACCAGTGTTGCGGCAAACACCAGCCCAATATGCAAACCAGATATCGCCATCAGGTGTGCGACCCCCGTTTTTTGAAACGCGTCTCGCAATTCAGGGTCGAGCCCAGATTTATCGCCGATCACTAAGGCTAGAATCATGTGCTTACCTGCAGAGTCGTCCAGTAGTTCATCAATCTGATGGCGCAGCTTGTTACGCCAACTCGATCCTAGCTGTGGCTCGTAGCGGAGCATGCTGGCCTTCTCCGGTGACCGAATGTAACCCTGAGCCACGATCCGATGTCGAAACAGATAACGTTCATAATCAAACGCGCCCCAGCTGGCATAACCATGCGGGCGCTTCAAGCGTACAGTGAATTGCCAAACCTCACCGGGAGCCACATTCCAGTCGCACCGGTAGCAACTCAGTCGCAAGTGCTGCCCAGCCAGGGCTGGGTAATCCAATGCTCGCCGCACGCGGAATTCGAACTTGGTCACCGCCTCTTGAGTTTTCGGCAAACCAGACACCACACCGATGACTCGTATGTCTTCACGCTCAAAAGGTGTTGGGAAATGCGCCAGTGACTGCGCGTTAAAATTTAAACACGCCCAGCTAAAGCCCAGACTCATCGCGCACAGCACGCGGCCGATCGGGTGGCATCGGAACACCAATAATGCAGCGACCGCACACACGGCAGCCCAAATCCAGTGCGGAAGTTGAGAAAGTAATAATGTGATCGATACACCAGCTGCGAACGCGAATAGACAAGCCGAGGACGTACTAGCACGCTGTGTGCTGAGCTCGCAATATTGCTGAAATAAATCAGCGTCTTTTGTGCAGGTTGCTTCAGGCAAAGAGAGTCCGTAACTTTTTGAGCCAATCGTTTTCGTTTTTGCGAGCGTTGCCCTATCAGCGTCCGATTCAGGATCTTCGATGATTGTTGCAAACACGCCTTCGTCATCAGTACACTTTGTGCCTACTAACTCTGGAGAACTAAAGGCAACGTACTGCAAACTACTACTGGTTCGGTGGACTAGGTACTCAAAACCAGGTACGCCTCGTATATAAGATACGGTTATATCCATTGGGGCAATATCAATGGTCGAAACCGTTGCCGGGTCAATGTCTGGGTCAGTGACTTCTTCAACCTCAACCTGAGGCTCTTCAGTAATAGTTGTATCCTGCTCTGATTCAGGC
>JAUHZM010000387.1 GCA_030426005.1 Gammaproteobacteria bacterium | reverse complement strand
CAATGAAACACTAGTGGTCGACGGCAATGAAATGGCATTTCCGGAGTTGGACCCTGTTGAATCAGAGGTTTACAAAGTTGCAATCTCGGATCAGACCATCACGGCGTTGACCGACCGCGATGGCCCTGACCACTCACCGGCGGTATCGCCCAACGGCAAGCTGATTGCGTATCGCGGCTACGATGATCAATTGAAAGCCTATCAGCAGACCGACCTGTATGTGATGAATTCTGACGGGAGCAATAAGCGTAATCTGACATCAGACTATGATCGAAACATTGACAATATAAGCTGGACTAGTGATAACACACTGATAGCGCAAGTCAATGTGGACGGCGAAACGCACCTGTTATCGATCAATTTGTCGGGCAAGGTGTCGACGTTAGCAACCGATGTCGGCGGCACGTCTATCGGGCGACCATACGCCTCCGGCAGCTATGACGAAGCAAAAGGCACCATCGCTTACACACAAGCCAGCACCAAGCGGCCAGCAGAGTTGGCGCTGCGCTCAGGCGGTAAAACCACCACTGTCACTGACCTCAACAATGACGTGTTGGCTCATTTGGACATTGCACCGATTGAAGAGTTCACCGTTAAGTCTAGTCACGACGAACGCGAGATCGAAGCCTGGGTAGCGTTGCCAAAAGGCTTTAAAGCTGACGGAAGTTTTCCGCTAATTCTTGAAATCCACGGTGGCCCATTTGCCATGTATGGTCCTTTTTTCGCTGCGGAGATTCAACGCTATGCGGCTGAAGGTTACGTCACAGTGTACGTAAACCCGCGTGGTTCAACGAGCTACGGCGAAGAATTCGCGCAGCTTATCGATAAAGCGTATCCGAGCTTTGACCATGATGACTTGATGTCGGTAGTGGATGATCTGGTAGCACGCAAATATGCAGACCCTGAGCGCCTATTTATCACCGGCGGTTCCGGTGGTGGTGTTTTGACGGCCTGGGCAGTGGGCAAAACCGATCGTTTTGCTGCGGCCGCAACCATTAAACCGGTCATTAACTGGGCAACCATGGCGCTGGCGGCAGATATCTCAGCTTATGTAGCGCGTCACTGGATGGGCATGATGCCTTGGGAGAACCCCGATTTCTACTGGAAGCAGTCACCGATTTCATTGGTCGGTAATGTCACCACACCAACGATGGTGATGGTTGGCGAACAAGACTGGCGTACACCAACCTGGGAAGCGGAACAATTCTACACCGCCCTCAAACTACAAAAAGTTGATACCGTGTTGGTTCGCATTCCAGGCGCATCGCACTCCATTGCGTCACGTCCAAGCCGATTAATCGCCAAAGTGGACAACATTCTGGGTTGGTTCGCTAAATATGATCCGGCCAATAAAGAAAGCGCTGATTTAGAAGCAAAAGGCGAATAGACGTCATGCTATGTTGAGGCACCCAGAGCAGCACAATTTGAGTAGCCGGTGGTTACTGGCGCTCAGTTTGTTGACTGCTCTGGTGTACTCGACGAGCGCCACCGCATTGAATCACCCGTAAGCGAGCGGATTCGAGATCAAGACCATCCAATGTACGCGCGCTATGCACAGGAAATGTGGGCACTGGAATAGAGTGTTTATGGATTACGGAATATCTGTGTCAATCCCGCTCGATAGGGCGTGATTTCAAACGCTGGGAAGCGTTGTTTGAATTTGTCAGACACAAAAATATTGTCGTGAGCATAACGTGGTAATAATTCCAGCGTGCCGCGTACCGACTTGTTGAACAGACCTATGATACGTAGCTGCCAGGCTGCAAGTACTTTGTGGTCGCACGGGCGTTGCAGTATGTCAGATACCAACGCGATGAATTGTTGGTACGTGAGTCGTTGATCATCGCAAGGTAGATGCCAGGTTTGATTAAAGGCGTCTTTCGTATTGCCGAGTAAGGCCATGGCGCGACTCG
>JAUHZM010000386.1 GCA_030426005.1 Gammaproteobacteria bacterium | reverse complement strand
GGATGCCATCGAGAAGTTGGGTGTTGAGCGTCGCTCAATGACCGCAGGCGAGAACAAGTCGATTCTGGATCCGTTTTTGCCAGTTCAAGCAGATCAGAAAGCCCATGCTCAAACCATGCTGGCAATTGTGCACCAGCAGTTTATCGATAAAGTCAAAGCAGGTCGTGGTGACAAGCTCGCTGAAGACCCAGATTTATTTACTGGTTTGTTCTGGAGCGGGGAGCAGGCCAAAACTCTGGGGCTGGTCGATGAATTTGGCAGCTTAGGCTCGGTAGCGCGAGACGTGATTGGGCAAGAAACAATCGTGGATTACACTTACCGCCCTGGCTTCTTCGAGCAATTGACGCAAGACTTTGGTGCATCGGTTGGAATGGGTATCGTCAGTGCTTTGGGATTGAATAGCACAACCATCCGTTAACCCATCAAAATTATTTTACGATGCCGATGCGCGCCAATTGCAGGTAGCACTCGGCTAAGGTGCGTTGCCAGGTGTATTCCACGCCTGGCAAGCCATCAAAAATCACACCGCGCACCAGTAGAGTGTATGGGATTACCAGCAGCGGGGCGATACCCCAAACGCGCAGCTTGTCCTGCATGCGCAGTTCCTTAAAAGGTGTGCTAGCGAGTTTGTTGGCTTCTTGGAGCGCGTATTTGCGTTGCGACTGACGCCAGCGTGCCGCTGATTTGCGGTCGTCGTGGTAGATCGGGTTTACCAGCTCAGCTGTGTTGCCTTGCACGTCAAGGCGTTGCGTGTGGCCATCTTGCACATACTGACCTGCACCTTGGCGAAACAATGTCAATACTGGCGGGTACAGCGATCCGCGCAGAGACCTACCGCGAATTTTATATATAAAGCGCGACCAGTAGGCGACGACATCCTCCGCTGGTTTGAGCGCGCGCAGTTCATCAATTAACGCTGTGCTCAACACATAATCGGCATCCAGCGCAAGAATCCAGTCTGAATCACTGGCGTGTGCAATTGCCGCGTTCCACTGCTTCGCATGCTGGTCGAATTCGCGTTGTTGAAAGTCGACGTTGGGAAATGCGAGGCAGCGTTCACGTGTGTCATCGTTGCTCAGGCTATCGAGTACAATCACCCGTTTAGCCCAGCTTAAACGTGCCAGCGTGCGCTCAATATTGGCGGCTTCGTTATAGGTCAGAATGACCGGAGTCACGCGCGACAGAAAGCCGGAGTCAGGCATACAGGTCAAAGCCTTCGGTTTCCAGCATCGAGACGAGGCGGATTAAGGGCAAACCGATCAGGGCATTTGGGTCGTCGCCATCAAAGCGCTCGAATAGGGCGACACCGAGCCCTTCAGATTTGACGCTGCCAGCGCAATTATATGGGCGTTCTTTCTGTAGGTAGCGTTCGATAATTTCATCGCTTAGTGGCTTAAAGTGAACCGTGAACGGGATGACCGCAGATTGAACGTTGCCGGTCTCTGCGTTGACGAGTGCGAGTCCGGTATACAGTTTGATCGATTTACCCGAAGCCGTGCGTAACTGCTCCACGGCCCGCTCATGGGTATGTGGTTTGCCTACGATTTCCGCGCCGTGCATGGCGACCTGGTCCGATCCGATGATGAGGCCATGGCTGTGGTTCTCAGCGACTTTTTGGGCTTTTTCCACCGCAAGGCGCTCAACTAAGGCGATCGGTGATTCACCTGCAAGTGGGGATTCGTCTATTTCCGGGCTCTCAGTTGTAAAGCTGACCAGTAGGCGTTCCAGTAGCACTTTGCGAAACGGCGATGACGATCCTAGGATCAGTGGTGGATTTGACATGTCAATGTAGAGGTGACCAAGTTGAATACCACGCGATTATGCGTCAAAGTGCGTACACTTGCATCCTGTGCTGTGAGCACGTGTATCGATGAATGAGGTCAGGTTGGGTTCTTCAAGGTTTTTTTCGAGACTAG
>JAUHZM010000385.1 GCA_030426005.1 Gammaproteobacteria bacterium | reverse complement strand
GTGCGATGCAACACCAGATAATCACAAAAGAGTTCCTGATCGTGTCGGAAACATTGGCGCCCTAGGTACACCAGTGGATTAAACCAAAGTACACACACCACAAGGTCCCATACCAAGTTCAACCACAGGTGACACTGACGAATATGGTGCTCTTCATGCGCGACGATGAGGCGAACTTGCTCACTGGATAGCTGTGTTTGGAGGTGCACCGGAAAATAAATAGTTGGTCTAAAAAAGCCATACACGGCAGGCGAAAAATCGGCTTTATCAATACCAACAACCCGGTAGCGCGATTCAAAGGGCAGCCTTATTGGTACCCTAATCGACGCCAGTTGACTGCGGAGTTGAAAATGTTGCCACACCAGACGCAATACCAGACCCAGCGCAACCCAAAACCAAATATGACCAAGCGGGTTGTGATGTTGCTGAAAAACTTCAACCGGAGACACCACATAGTCGGTCACGATCACATTTACCGATGCAATTGGCGGCTGACTGAATTCAATAAGCGATACCAGACCCGCGAGCAGTATGCCCAGCGGGATGCTGGCCCACAATAAATACGCGTTGTAAACCCTCGTGGTTTTGCGCACTAGGTATCGCGCTAATAGAAGCACCACCAACAAGATGGTGAATTCGACGTTGTATTGCCACAGCGTGGCGAGTTGAAGGCTCATTGCTCGCCCTCGTTATCAGACGCAGCTTGCTCTTCAAGCAGACTGCGTAAATAATTGAGTTCACTTTCGGACAGCTTTCTGTCATCCACAAAGGTCGCGAGTAGCGCCTTTATGTCGCCGTTAAACACTTTATTTAAAAAGCCACGAGTTTCTTGTTTCAGGACTTTGTCCTGACTTACCAAAGGCGAATAGAGATAGCGACGTCCATCGCGCGTGAAGGCAACGGCTTGTTTCTTAACTAAGCGATTTAAGAATGTCTTCACCGTTTTCTCATTCCAGTCCTGCGACGACAATCTAGCCACCACGTCGGTGCTCGTCAGTGGCGATTCCTGCCACAAAACTTCCATCACGCGTTGCTCAGACTCACTAATTCTATTCGACATAATCTATTTCTCAGGTCTCACACCATTGACTTACCTGCGCGCAAGCCACCATGGCGGTTAGAGATTGCTTTGCTCATGTACTCTCGACATTAATGATTACAAGCGTAATCACAATTGAGATTACGCCCGTAATCGTAATTCGTCAAGTTAAAAATTTGCACATCTTGATGGCTAGTCCATTTGTGTAATAGCCAGATACTCCTTAAACGGGTTTACTAAGCATATGGAATCAAACACGTATCAACGCCATGAATCCTGCGACCGAATCCCAACTCGGTCCGTGATCCCAACGACACCGGAGAGCCCAATGCCAAACCTGGAACCCGAGTTTCACGTCGAGGATGGATCTGTTCGAATAAGCCCCGCGTTTACCGAACTTACCGGCGCTGCATCACTAGCAGCGTACACCGACTACCTCGAAGAAACCGACCCGCATTATACCAATCCACCGAACCTTGCTTACGGAACCAAACCCTTTAAATTTGTGTCGCGCTTCACTGGTTACGACACCGTGCCCTGGGGGACGGGTAAGGAAGAGCGATTCGGACTGATCTACCAATGGAGCGCCATCCCAGATGTTTATCTGTTTGCATTTCGCGGCACTTCATCTGTCTACGACATGTGGAAAGATTTGGAATCAGCCGAAGTCAACAACTTTTCTCCTTTTCGCCGCCCGGCGGGCTTCCCAAACACGGTACACGTCGGCGAGGGCTTTAATAGCATTTACACTAAAAAGAATGCGTCGATGTCAGCCAGCATGCAGGACCAACTTTTCACTGCGATCAGCCAGCTGCCGACGACGCCGAAAACTATTTACATCACGGGTCATAGCCTGGGATGCGCTCTGGGTAGCCTATTTGCACTTGATTTGGCAGCGAGCTTACCTGGGATCAA
>JAUHZM010000100.1 GCA_030426005.1 Gammaproteobacteria bacterium | reverse complement strand
TAGCCGTGTGCAAAACTACCGTATTTTTCCGACCCTTGTTTGATGACGTCCCAAATTTTTTCGGTGATGAATGATGCCGAAAAGGGGAAGTAGCCACTCGTCAGTGCTTTAGCGGTGGTCATCATATCTGGCTCGATTCCGTATACCTCGCTGCCGAACCACTTGCCCAGTCGACCAAAGCCGCACACCACTTCATCGGCAATAAATAGGATGTCGTACTTCTTGGTGACGGCTTGAATTGCCGCGAAATACCCTTCCGGTGGGGTTATCACGCCGCCTGCACCCATTACAGGTTCAGCGATAAAGGCACCGACGGTATCCGGCCCTTCACGAAGGATAAGCTCTTCGAGTTCGTTGGCACGTCGTTGCGAGAATTCCAACTCGCTTTCCCCTGGGTTTGCGTGGCGGAAATAGTCTGGCGATTCGGTGTGCAGCACACCGTCGATCGGTAGATTAAAGTCTTTGTGAAATGACGGAAGGCCGGTCAGACTCGCGGTCGCAACTGAGGTGCCGTGGTAGGCTTGCCAGCGAGAGATTATCTTACGTTTGGCAGGTTTGCCAATCAGGTTGTGGTAATACCAGACGATTTTCATCAGTGAGTCATTACCATCTGAGCCGCCGCTGGCGAAGAACACCTTGGACATCTGTTTGGGGGCTAAAGCGAGCAGTCGTTCGGCTAACTCGATCTGCGGGACATTCGACATCCCTGTAAACGTATGGTAATAACTAAGGTTGGTGGCTGCTTGTTGCATGGCATCGGCGAGCTCGCTTCGACCGTAGCCTACGTTGACACACCACAACCCTGCCACGGCATCGATTAGGGTGTTCCCATCCGTGTCGTGCAGGTGGATACCCTTTCCGCTCTGAATAATTTTAGAGCCAGTCTTGGCAAATTCATGGGCGTTAGTGGACGGATGCAGGATGCTTTGCGCGTCCAATTGTTTTAGATTCTTGTGCTCTGAGGGCATAGTCTTACCGTGATGTTTTTATTCGTGGTATTGCTAAGTTAGCATATGCTTCACGCAGCATGAGTAACGTGATTAAATTCGATATATGATTCTTTCCTGCTCTCGGCAACAACAAAAACTGCGGAACAAATCCGCTTTCTCCGAGATAAATTTACACTCACACGCGTTGGTTGGCAGCACTGACCAAACTCTCTGCGATTGAGGGGACTATGGCAGCACTTAGTAAAATAAATAAAATTGATCTTAAGATTTTGACGATTCTGCAAACCAATGCGCGGATTACCAATCAACAGCTTGCAGAGCAGGTACACCTGTCAGCTAGCGCCTGTTTGAGTCGCGTCAAGCGATTAGAATCGGAAGGCTTGTTAAAGCGTTATGTAACTGAAATCGATCTCGAAAAACTGGCCGCGCACGTTGAGGCTTTCGCTGAGGTGACCTTGGAGAATCATTTTCCTGAGGACTTCGAGCGTTTTGACGCTGCGGTACAGGAGATTCGAGAGGTGACTGACAGTTATAAGATCAGTGGCGCTTATGATTATTTGCTCAAGTTCGTGTGTACCGATGTCAAAAGCTATAATCGTATTACTGAAGAGATCCTGAAAAGTAATATCGGGATCGGTAAGTTAAACACCCTGATCATACTTGAGCGAACCAAGGATTTTTCTGGCTACCCATTAGATACGCTGGTTGATCTTTAAATACCGATTAACCGTTCATTTCTCCGTTCGGCACCAAATCCCCTGTTTCTCGCGGGTTTCCCGCATACTGCTTATCGTCGATAACCGTCCTGAATAAACAGGTCACAACTGGAGTGCGAGCGTATGCAGAAAACCAAAGTAATAGCGCTGTTCATAATTGTGTGTGTGCTGAGTGTCGCGATGAGTGAAGCATTGTTCCAGAATCAGGCCAGTGTCGATACGATTGCAACCCGGCCGTTGACGATTTCCATAGAGCATAGCGATTTCGTGTTGAGTTCATCCTTGAAACTGACCTTGCAACAAGCCGACTCTCCATCTCATCTTGTGTTCGGTCTGGCGAAGGCGCTTCATGTACAAACACAGTTGTGGAGCACTGCTGCTGTGACGGCCATCACTCAAGCACCACAGTTGATACTCGACCTGTGTCGTGACGTGACTGACTCACTGGTAAATTTCTGATGCCAAAACAAATGCCTGTCGCGGTACCAATGTGGTCCGCAAGTCGCTCTTTCTGGTTTTGCCACATTGGTGGTGTGGTTCTGCTATTTTGCTTGACCCTAGTTTTCTGGTTGATGTTTGGCATTAGCGAAGGGTTTGCCATCTCAATGAGCGCCAATACTGTCTGGCTGGTAGGTTTCTTTGTTGGCGGCTTGTACCTGCGTCAGCGCAACATCCGTTATCGTCAGCTTGACCTCAACGGAACCAGTGTGGTGTTGAAAAATATCAGGCAAACCTTGATTGTCAGCGTGGTGACAGTTGCATTCATGAGCGCGCTTACTTTTCCGTTTTTCCTCGACGAAATTGTTCGAATCAAACAAATCGATACGCCCGAGATGACACGTGGCAAAGTGATTTGGACGTTTTTGTTTGGTAATTTAGTCCAGTCCACACTTTACTTTGTTTGTTGGATTGCTCTTTACCTTGGGATCACCAATTCTCGACGGGCTCGCAGAGCACAAATTGATAATCTGAGATTACAAAACAGCCTTAAGGAAGCGCGCCTTAGTAGTTTAGCGAACCAGTTGAACCCGCATTTCCTATTTAATGCGTTGAACAATATTCGATTTATGATCACCGAAGATGCGAAGCAGGCAGAGACAATGTTGATGTCATTGTCAGCGGTATTACGCTATTCGCTGGAAAGCAGTAAACAAGAAACAGTTATGCTCAGTCAGGAGTTGGATATTACTGAGCGGTACCTGGACCTGGTGAAAATTCAATTCGAAGACAGACTGCGATTATCGATGCAGGTGGACGACGGCCTACAGTCGGTGATGGTGCCGCCGATGATGCTGCAAATGTTGTTGGAAAACGCGGTGAAACACGGCGTTGAGCGCCTACAGCACGGTGGCGAAGTGAGTGTGCGTATTGTGAAAGAGAGTGAATTAATGAAAATTACTGTCATCAATTCCATGCCGGAATCGACGCCCATGGTTAAGTCAGCGAGTATGGAGAATAGTGCTGGGATTGGCTTACGCAATATCGATCAGCGCTTGCAGTTATTGTATGGTGCGCCAGCCGGGCTGCATACAGAAATACAAGGCGGCCAGTTCCACACACATGTGATTGTGCCACTGGAGCATACATCATGAAGGCACTGGTCGTTGAAGACTCCCGTTTAGCCCGCGAGGGATTACTCAAAATGCTGGCAAACCATCCTACTTTAACGGTGGTTGGTGCGGCGGATCATCCAACCACAGCGCTGGCACTAATTGAAGAGCACCATCCGGACGTATTGTTTCTCGATATTCATATGCCCGGTGAGAGTGGATTCGATTTGCTTGAGAAAATTCCTTACGCGCCAAAAGTCATTTTTACCACCGCATACTCCGAGTACGCATACCGCTCGTTTGACTTTAACCCCGTAGATTATCTGCTCAAGCCGGTGTCTGAGGAACGTTTAGCTGAAGCGATTGATAAACTGAATTTGGACGCACGTGAGGATGACTCGCCGACAGAACCGCTCGAGATGACCAGCAAAATGTTTATCAAAGATGGAGACGATTGCCACTTGGTGTCGCTGGCTGATATTCGTTACTTTGAAAGCTGCAAAAATTATGCGCGAGTATTCTTTGCCGATCAAAAACCCTTTGTAAAAAAGGCACTTAACTCTATTGAAGAGCGCCTGCCGCAACGCTATTTTTTTCGGGTAAATCGTCAGTACATTGTTAACTTGAATGAAATCGCCACAATCCATGAGGGGATCGGCGACGGTTATGAACTCACGATGAGCGATGGCATGGTCGTCGCCGTTTCGCGGCGAAACGCGGTTGATTTGAAACGTCGCTTAAGTTTTTAAGTTCTGTTTTAGAACGCTTGTGCCGCATTTCTGAGCTGTCGTCCAGCACTCGGTTAAGCGCTGAATATTGTACGGCCTTAAGGGTTGAGAACCGCAGAATCTTACTCTCTTGGATTCGCTTTCAACGCCTAATTTCGGGGCCAACATGCCAGAATGAACAGCATTGGAGGTTATCTGATGATAATAGTTCGCACGGCAAAAGAATCTGATCTAGATGGCGTAATGGCACTGGCCGAACAGGCCTTTCCTGGCATGACAACCTTGCCACCTGAGCGCGCTGTATTACGTAAAAAACTGGCAAATTCAGCTGCCAGCATCGCAAAAAATATCACGCAACCAAACGATGAAACTTATTTCCTGGTGATGCACGACACCGAGAAAGACGTGATCGTGGGCACGGCAGCGATGATTGCCTGTTTAGGCAGTAAAGACGAGTTCTACTCATACAAGCTCAATAAGGTGACACATTCCTGTAAGGAGCTGGACAAAAAAGTGACCTTTGAGATGCTGAACCTGTCGAACCACTTTGAGGGTTTCTCTGAAGTCGCCACCTTGTATCTTGATCAGGGGTATCGCAAAAATGGCAATGGACGCTTACTGGCGAAAACGCGTTACCTGTTTATGGCGCAGTTTCGCGAGCGGTTTCCGGAGAGCGTTATGGCGGATTTGCGAGGCTATTTTGATGAGCACGGCAATTCACCGTTCTGGGATGCTGTCGGCAGTCACTTCTTTGAGATGAGTTTTGCCGACGCGGATTTGTATGGCGCAGTGCACGGCAATCAGTTTATTGCTGACTTGATGCCTAAGCAGCCGATTTACGTGAACATGTTGCCAGAGTCAGCGCAAGCGGTGATCGGGCGTCCTAACGACGTTGGTAAGCCTGCAATGCGGATGCTCGAAAAAGAAGGTTTCCGCTGGAATGGTCATGTGGATATTTTTGATGCAGCACCTAGCGTCGACACCAAGATTGACGATATTCGGTCGGTCCGCAATAGTCACTTGGCGGAACTGATTGGTATATCCGAGTTCGAGGGCGATGATCAGGCCTTGATTGCGACCAGCGACATCCACTCATTCAGAGCATGTGCGACCCGTATTTCAGTAGAGAAGGGCGGTGTGCGTTTGCCTAGAACCACAATTAAAGCCATGGGGCTGGAATTGGGCGATTCAGTTCGATACTTGCTGAACAACCCAGAACCAACATCCTGAGGCGACGTGCGCTTCGACCAAGACGAGATATCATGAAAAGCTACGAAGTTAACTTTGATGGCCTAATTGGCCCGACCCATAATTACGGTGGTTTGTCGCACGGCAATGTGGCCTCCAAGAACAATGCCTTGAAGGTCGCATACCCGAAACAGGCCGCACTACAGGGACTGCAAAAAATGCAGCAACTGCGCAGCCTAGGCTTGCAGCAGGGCGTATTGTTGCCGCAACAGCGTCCGCATTTACCAACCTTGCGTCGACTGGGCTTTACTGGGACAGATGCAAAAATTATTGAGCAGGCGTCGAATCTGGCACCGGAACTTCTAGCCAGTTGTTATTCCGCGTCGAGTATGTGGACGGCAAATGCCTGTACCGTGTCGCCAAGCGCCGATTCTGCCGACCAGCGCGTGCATTTCACACCAGCGAATCTGAGCAGTATGTTTCACCGCTCGATCGAGCACGAGTGCACTGGTAAGTTATTGCAAGCGATCTTCGACAATGAGCAGCACTTTGTCCACCATCCTGCACTGCCAGCCGGTAGCCACTTTGGTGATGAAGGTGCCGCCAATCACAATCGATTTACCACCGACTATGCAGCTCCGGGTGTGCAGCTGTTTGTCTACGGTCGGTACGCTTTTCGTGACAATACATTGGCGCCCGCGCGCTTTCCGAGTCGTCAGACGTTTGAAGCCTCACGCGCGATCAGTCAACTTCATCAGCTGAATTCTGAGCGCGTGGTGTTCGCCCAGCAAAACCCGAAAATCATCGACGCTGGTGCGTTTCACAATGACGTGGTCAGTGTGTCCAATCTGGATACCTTCTTTATGCATGAGGAGGCCTTTGTGGATAAACAGGCGATGCAGGAGTCGCTGCAACGTCAGTTCGGTGAATCGCCATTACACTTTGTCGAAGTGCCAACCGACGCTGTGTCGCTGGAAGCTGCGGTAAAGTCGTATCTATTTAATTCTCAACTCGTTAAGCTGCCCGGCCAACAAGGGATGGTGCTCATTCTGCCGCAGGAGAGTCGCGAAAACGACGCTGTGTATGCGTATTTACAGACTTTACAGGAATCGCACACACCGATTCAGAAGCTGATCTTTGTGGATGTGCGTCAGAGTATGCAGAACGGTGGCGGCCCTGCTTGCTTGCGATTGCGCGTGGCGTTAAATGAAACCGAGCTGGCCGCAGTGAATCCGCGTTTCTTACTGAACGACGCCTTGTTCGACACCTTGAGTGATTGGGTTAATCGCCACTATCGAGACGAGCTACGTCCCGACGATCTGCGAGACCCATCGCTGGCACAAGAAAGTTTTAGCGCCTTGGATGAGCTGACACAAATTTTCGATTTGGGAGCCTTTTATGACTTCCAGCGTTAGTTCGCAACGCTTTTTAGCCAGAACACTGGCGGAGCCAGAAAGGCCGGCCTCATTGACTGAGACGCTGGCTGACGGCACGCAGTTGGCCTTACTCGATGTCGGCGTGCTGCGTATTCGTCCGCCACAAGCTGGTGCGCGTCGAGTGCTAATTTCCTGCGGTATCCATGGCAACGAGACCGCGCCGATGGAGATGGTTGATCAGCTGGTGTCAGAGATTTTCTCTGGTCAGTTGCAAGTCAAGAATGAGTTATTGTTAGTGATCGGCAATCCACCTGCAGCCATCGCAGAGCGGCGATTCGTGGAAGAGAATTTGAATCGTTTGTTCTCTGGCAAACATGCACAGTCGCAGGCAAAAGAGGCGCGCAGAGCGGCTCAGTTGGAAGCGTTGACCAGCGAATTCTTTCTTGGTGGCGACGAACCTCGACTCCATTATGATTTGCACACGGCTATTCGCGGTTCGTATATTGAGAAATTCGCGGTGTACCCGTATTTGCACGGACAGCCATGGTCGGAACCACAGCTTGGTTTTTTGGAGCAGGCTGGTATCGAAGCGGTACTGCTCTCGAATCAACCGTCTGGCACGTATTCCTACTTTAGCAGTCGTGCCTTTGGTGCCGATGCCTTCACCATTGAATTAGGCAAAGTTCGTAAGTTTGGCGACAACGATATGCGCCGCTTTGCACCGATGACCGAGTCCCTGCGCGGTGTGATTAGTGGCGTTGAACAGTTCGCGGCTGAACGCCAGGAAATCAAGATCTTTGCCGTGGTCGAAGAAGTCATCAAACGCAGCGAAAACTTCAAACTGCATATTCCAGACGATGCCAAGAACTTCACCGAGTATGCAGCCGGAGCCTTATTGGCCTCGGATGACGGATACGAATACCGAACTCAACGTGATGGTGAGCGATTTGTTTTTCCCATCACCAACGTACCACCCGGTCAACGTGCCATGCTTGTTGTGGCACCGGTGACCGATTTAACCGAATTAAACGAGGCGTAAACTCATGAATCAACCTAGCCAGACGCAAACCAAAACCAAGGTGTCGATCATCGGCGGAAGCGGCTTTTTATCCGCCGAGTTGCTCCGCAACTTATTGTCTCGTGATGACGTTGAAATTCTGCGTGTGTCGAGCAAAGATCACATTGGACAAAACATCGGCCAGGTGCACCGAAGTTTTTATGGCTTAAGTGACCTGGTGCTGGAGGATATCCCACCGACCGAAGCCGTAGACGGCGCTGATATTGTGTTCTTGGCCATGCCGCACATCATCACCGCCAAGGTGGCGATGGAACTGTTTGACACCGATGTGCGGATCATCGATCTGTCGGGCGACTTTCGTTTACAAGAGCTCGATGATTACACCCGTGTTTATGCGCCTGAGCATCCATGTCCGGAGCGCTTAGGGACGTTTGTCTATGGCATGCCGGAGTTGTACGCAGAACAAATTAAAACCGCGAAACATGTGGCTAACCCCGGCTGCTTCGCGACCTGTATCGCTGCTTCTCTGCTGCCAATTGCCGCTGCTGGGCAGCTTTCAGGGCAGACCGTGCGTTTGGTGGCGCTCACAGGCTCCAGCGGCTCAGGTGTGCATCCGCAGGTTGGCAATCACCATACGATTCGCAGTAATAACCTGAAAGCGTATAAAGTGTTCAACCATCAGCACACACCTGAGATTCTGCAAACTTTGCGTGCCGCTGGGGGCAAACAAGTGTCACTGGATTTCGTGCCGGTCTCTGCACCTCTCTCACGCGGTATGATGTCAATTGCCCAGTTCGATGCACCTGACGGTGTGGATGAGGACGAATTGCGTGCCCAATATGAAGCGTATTTCAAAGACTTTCCATTGATTTCGGTCCTGCCCAAGGGCATGACGCCTGAAGTCGTGTCAGTGAAAAACACATTGCGTATCGAAATTGGTCTGGACATCAAAACTGACGAGGTTTCTGGTAAACGTACCGTGTGTGCCATTGCCGCTTTGGACAATCTCATTAAGGGCGGTGCCGGGCAGGCGATGCAGAACTTCAATCTAATGACTGGGCATCACAACGCCTACGAATTACAGAATCCTGGTATGTGGCCATAGGCGAGACGGGACTATGTCAGCGAAACAAGTGAAAACCGCCGTCATCAAAGTCGGCGGTGATATGTTGGCCACCGATGAGGATCGTCAGGCGCTTGCGCAAAATGTAAGCGACCTGATTCATGCGGGCTGGCGATGTGTCATTCTGCATGGTGGTGGTCCGCAATTGAACCATTTGCAAACGGTTTATGGTCTCACACCGAACAAAGTCGAAGGGCGTAGAGTTACCGGCGCGGCCGATCTCTTGGTGGTTAAGCAGGCTTTATGCGGTGAGGTAAATGTCGATCTGGTATCCAGCCTGGCAGCGGCCGGTGTGTCCGCATTTGGTTGTCATGGGGCGTCTGGGCAATTGATTCAGGCCGAAAAACGTCCGCCAATGGATTTTGGTGCGCGTGGCGTTATTGATCTGGGTGAAGTAGGTGACGTAACAGGTGTCAATGTGCGCGCCATCGAATGTTTGCTCGATGGTGGTTTTGTGCCGGTGATTGCATCGCTGGGTATGAATCCACAAGGCCGCGTCTTTAACATTAACGCTGATACTACGGTCGCTGCCATCGCGCGTGCTATGCAGGCCGACTTGCTGTTGCTGAGCACGCGGGTTGGTGGTGTGTTCGCGGATATCAACGACCCCAACAGCCGCATTAAATCAATGACCGCCGCAGACGCAGAAAGCTTGATTCAACAAGGCGTGATCACGGACGGCATGATTCCGAAGTTACGTGAATCATTCGCCTTGCTGGATCATGGTGTGGGCACAATCGCGATTGGGAACGCCGCCTCTGAAGGCGCATTTCTAGCGTTAGCCACCGGCTCAGACCGCGCGGGGACTCGTTTAATCACCGGCTGAATACACCTTATTCAGGTCGTTTACACAATTTGTCATCGTAGGTGTGTAGAATTCATGCTCCCATACTACAACTATAAGCACGGTGGAGAAGGATGGATAATCAGTTTTCTGCGGCGGATCTCGAGTTTCAGCAAGAGGTGCGCACGTTTTTTGAGCAGGCATTTACCGAAGATCTGCGAACC
>JAUHZM010000099.1 GCA_030426005.1 Gammaproteobacteria bacterium | reverse complement strand
TAAACAAATCGGTATCATTCATCTGACCCCAAAAGCGACTGTAGATGTCCACACGAACACACTGCTTGGACTTCAGGTTGGCCGCTTCACTTAACTTAAGATCTCGCACCAACTTATCGTGTTTAAATCGTCCGACGTATATTTCTCCACTGGTGGGCTGAAAACCGGAAAACGCGTCCGCTAGGGCCAACTCGCCGCCCAACACGGCTTCGTAACGCCCCAAGTCGATCGACTTCCACCAATCAGCTCTTCGACAGTAGTAGCTGCCCAATAAATGTTTCTGCTTAAGTTCAGGAAACGCATCGACCCATTTTCGCAGCAGCAGCTCACGGTCCAACCATCGGTACTGAGTGCCGAACGATTGAATGTAGCCTTGGCTCTTTAACTCACGCAACACCCAGCCGATGGTCCCCATCGACACACTGGCATGATCCGCGATACTTCGGTAACTGGCATTTAATAAGGTATCGTCTGCCAACAAAGCCAAAATGACTTTAAGGCCTGTTTCGGTGAATAATTTGGCTCGACGATCAGCATTAAACCGTTCCTTCGGCTTCTTACCTTCGATCAAAACATAGATCGGAGGAATATCAAGGTAGGCATTCCCAACATTATCTAAATAATTGACGTTGGCGGCTCGCAAACGCGCACCTTCTTCGTCGGAAATGAAGTCACAAATCAATAACTTGTCATAGCCATTTCGAGTCTCCTGACTCAATTCCTGAATCAGGTTTCGAGTCCCGCCAGAAGTCGCCCATTCGCGCAATTCAGCCAACAACCGTGCATTGGAATTGTCGAATTGAATGACCGCCGAGCCTTCGGTGGCCTCGGCCTGACTGACCTGGGCTACCAAGCCGGTATGAAATTGGAGTTGATTAAGTGCCTTAACGGTGATGGTGCGTGCGTTCATGGCGTAGATATAACAGGACTCGAACCTCAACTTGGTTAAATAATGTCCATCTCTCCAGTACGAAAGTCGCACCAAGAACACGCGGGTCGTACGTGTTCTGGTGCGACAATCTCCGGCCGACGACCTACCCTATAGTTACGCCGGCCGACCTACTCGGTCATTAATGGTTATCGTTACTCATCACCAACGGCATCGATATCGACTTCGTCGCGACGCTTAAGTTTTTCTTCCAGATCCTTGAGCGCTTTGTATTCCTCGTTACTTAAGGCCGAGCGCTCAGCATCGCTCATTTCAGATAATAGTTTCGGTGCGTGTTTCACTTCACCGGTTAGAGGATCAACGTAACGTCGATCTTCGGAATCTGGTGAACCGGCGCTGGCAGATTGTGCGATCAATAGCGCCATGGACATCAACAGCGTAGTAGCCAAACGGCGTTTCATTGGGGTTGTAGTCTTCATACTTACCTCGTATCACTTGTTTAGTAGGGTCGACTGTCTGCAGTGACAGTGAAGGCAAGTGTACGCAACGCACGCTGGACATGGGCGAGCCTGACTTGTCCGTAACGAGACATTCGTCAAACATTAAAGCCAGTTTAGCCAGCCAGGACCTGTGTTAATGATTCGAACCTTCCTATGGTACGAGCACGCGGCCAGTGCATGCCTTAATCATTAACGCTTAATGACTGATTTTATTGCGCTTTTTTAATCTAGAATGCAATGAGTTGCTTCACAGATTCCCTAAATCGGATTTAGCGTATTTCGCCAGGAACGGCGCGGTCAGGCTCGTCACGTAGAGGTGTGTTTCTGATTCCAGTGCGCCTGTCGTGGTGTAAACGTTGCCACTCGGCGAATGTAGATTGGCCACCACCTTACCGTCGCCATCAATGCCAATCACCATGCCATACAAACCAACCTGAGGTCGCATAAAGGCGGGTAATCGTTGCACCACCTTGCGTAAACCGGGCTTGCCAGCCAATCGGTCTAAAATAGGTGAACGAGGCGCTGTTAAACCAATCCAAAATCGACCATCTCGACCTGCATGAATATTGTCTGGAAACCCTGGAATATTCTCGATGATGACTTCCGTTTGCCCTACTCGTTCTCCGCTCAGCCACACCTTGTGTACACGATACTCGCCAGTTTCAACCACTAGCAAATACGCGCCTTGGGGCCCAAGTGCGACCCCATTGGCGAAGGTAAGACCATCCATAATGGTGGTTGTGGTTTGCGTTTTTGGGTCGTACATCAGCACACGTCCATTGTCGCTGTGCTCCATGATATCGAGTAAGCTTGCTTCCAGCGTACCATAGTGCTCTTCAGCTCCGAAACGCGTGGACGCATCTGTGAAATAGACTTTGCCATCGGGCGCGACAACCACGTCGTCGGCATAGCGTATGGGAATCCCATCGGCTTGGTTGGCCACCACGGTTACCTCGCCCTTCGGGCTAACTTTTTGTAACCCCAGATACGCATTTGCGACCCAAACCGTATTGTTAGGATCGATATCCAGCCCAAGTGGACGCCCGCCTAGATCAAGCCAAGGTTGTAAGGCATCACCAGCTGGGTTGGATCGCACTAACCAGCCTTCATGAGTCGTTAGATACAAACGGCCTGCTTGATCAAAGGCGGCAGCTTCCGGGCCGTGCAATTCTGGAAGATTCAGCTTAGTCGGCTGATCAAGTAAGTCGTTAGCGGTGAATTCGCCGGTATATCCGGGTGATACCGGTGCCTTCCAAGCCTTGGGCTCCACAGGCACCGGCCACAAAATCAGGTACATGCTACAAAACAGTAGCATCAACCCGGCTATGCGAATCCAAGGCATCATCAGATTGTAAACCCGCCATCCACCACGATGCACTCACCGGTCGTGTAGCTGCTGGCATCCGAGGCTAGATACAACACAGTACCCGCCATTTCGCTGGGCTCAGCATGGCGCCCCATCGGAATCGTGGCGAGCGCCATCTTGTGGATCTTTTCATTTTCGAACAGTGCACCAGCAAACTTAGTCTTAGTTAAACCTGGCAGTAACGCGTTGACTCGAATGTTGTGCGGCGCACATTCTTTGGCAAACGCTTTCGTCATATTAATCACGGCAGCTTTGGAAATAGAGTAAATACCTTGCTGTGGTCCGGGCTGTAAACCGTTAATTGACGCGGTGTTGATGATGCAGCCACTACCGGCATCTCGCATCATTTTACCTGCCTCAATCGACATAAAGAAATAACCACGAATATTGACTTCAATGGTTTTATTGAACGCACCCAAATCAGTATCCAGGATATGACCGAAGAACGGATTCGCAGCGGCATTATTGACTAGAATATCCAACTTGCCATGCGTTGACTTAATCGTTTCAAAGGTGGCTTTGATGTCGTCCATATCACCGACGTGACACGCGATGGCTTCCGCCGAACCACCAGCAGCCTTAATTTTAGCCACGACTTCTTCACAGGATTCGGCGCGACGGCTCGACACAATCACATGGGCACCTTGCTCGGCAAATAGCTCAGCGATGGCCTCGCCAATACCTCGACTAGCCCCGGTAACTAGGGCAACCTTCCCGCTCAGATCAAATAAATTAGTGGACATCAAAACTCCTCGTGCTTTTCTTGTTAATGTAATTTTGTTAATTCTGTTGCTATGAATCTTACTTAAACACCAATTCTCATGCGCCCAAGGAAGTCGGCCTTACCGAGTGGCACGCCGTTGTGACGCAGAATATCGTACGCAGTTGTGGTGTGGAAATACAAGTTCGGCAATGAAAATGACATCACAAAGTTTTCAGCGGTAAACGGCAATTCATAGTCTTTAAATTTAAAAATCATAGACTTACCTGCCAAACCTTCCACATGTTCTGGATTGAGCGTCTCCAGTTCAGACTTGGTTTTAATCAACATGGCTTGCAAGCCACTGTAATCTAACTGCTCCGTGGTACTTGGCGGTGTAAACACACCACTCTCAATCCCACTCAGTGCGCCCAAGGTATGCAACTCGACGCAATTCACCTGAAATAAGAGTGGCAACATATCTTCATGCAGTCTGGCTTTCACAAAACTGTCGGGGTCCAGGTTGTTTTTAGCAGCAAATTCGGCGCCCTTGTTCATGACGGTGATCATGCCGTCAACGGCTTGTTTGTAGGACCCAACACTCAAATCATAAAACGTTGTCATGGAATTACTCTCTCCTGCCTCGAAGCTCAATTAGTTGGTCGTTTTTATAGTTTTTTTACCACGGAGGATTTCAGTTTCATCGCCCCGAAACCATCGAGTTTACAGTCAATATCATGACCGTCAACGACATACTCGGGATTCAGCAACCGAATATTCTTGGCTTTCGTACCCATTTTAATGACGCCGGAGCTGCCTTTTATTTTAAGGTCTTTGATGACTGCAACGCTGTCGCCATCCTTTAACAGGTTACCATTGGCGCATCGAACCTCCGGCTCAACAATCTCAGCGTTGGCAGCCCATTCGTGGGCACACTCAGGGCAGATCAATAAGGATCGATCTTCATAAACGTAAGTGGATTGGCATTTCGGGCAGGGGGGAAGTGACATACTGCGGACTCAGACCGATGAACAAAATCAGCCTGTAGTATCGCAGCAATCCTGCTGCGATACAAAACAGATTGTCTAACTGAGCAGAACGCTCTAAGCGCGCTTATCGACGGCTGATCAAATCGTCAACCACACTTGGGTCAGCCAAGGTGCTAGTATCACCAAGCGAGCCGTAATCATCCTCGGCTATTTTGCGTAAAATCCGTCGCATAATTTTGCCAGAACGTGTCTTCGGCAAACCTGGTGCCCAATGAATCACATCCGGCGTTGCAACTGGGCCAATTTCTTTGCGGACGTGCTTGATCAACTCCGCTTTAAGCTCATCGGTGTACTCTTCGCCCGCCATCAGCGTGACATAAGCGTAAATGCCCTGCCCTTTGATGTCATGCGGATAGCCGACCACCGCTGCTTCAGCAACCGCTTCGTGCAGTACCAGCGCACTTTCCACTTCGGCCGTGCCCATACGATGGCCAGACACATTGATCACGTCATCCACACGCCCAGTGATCCAATAGTAACCATCGGCGTCGCGTCGACAGCCGTCACCGGTGAAGTAATAGCCCGGATACATTGAGAAGTAGGCTTCATGAAACCGTTTTGGATTGTTGTAGACACCGCGCATCTGGCCAGGCCATGAGCGAGGGATAGCCAGGTTACCTGCTGCTTCACCCTCAAGCACCTTGCCTTCATCGTCCAACAGCACGAGTTCAACACCAAAGAATGGCAGCGAGGCCGAGCCGGGTTTCGCAGGTGTGGCGCCGGGAAGCGGCACGATCATGGCACCGCCTGTTTCAGTCTGCCACCAAGTATCCACGATTGGACACTGCTCATTGCCGACCTTATGGAAATACCATTCCCATGCCTCCGGATTGATCGGTTCCCCAACTGTGCCCAGTATTCGCAGGCTGGAGCGAGACGTGGTTTCCAGATATTCATCACCGGCACCCATTAAGGCACGTAACGCGGTCGGCGCAGTATAGAAAATATTGACCTTATGCTTGTCGACGACTTGCCAGAAACGGCTTGCATCGGGATAAGTCGGCACACCTTCAAAAACCACCGTGGTGGCACCATTGCTCAGCGGACCATAGGTGAGATAGGTATGACCGGTAATCCAGCCAACATCGGCCGTACACCAGTAAACTTCGCCTTCTTGGTAATCAAAGATGTACTTGAACGTCATAGTAGCGGTCAGTAAATAGCCACCAGTCGTGTGCATCACACCCTTCGGCGTACCGGTCGAACCAGACGTGTAAAGAATGAATAACGGGTCTTCGGCGTCCATCTGCTCTGGTTCACACGTGGTCGCCTGAGCGTCAACCAGATCGTGATACCAGACATCGCGGTCGTCCTGCCAACCGACTTTGTTGCCAGTTACTTTGCAAACTAGAATTTTCTCGACGGAAGGCGTGCCTTCACAGGCTTTATCCACATTTTGCTTTAACGGAATCGGCTTGGCTCCGCGCAGACCTTCATCTGCGGTAATTACCAGTTTGCACTCAGAGTCATTGATGCGTCCACGTAATGCATCTGGTGAAAAGCCACCGAACACCACAGAATGAATTGCGCCAATTCGTGCACACGCTAACATGGCGTACACTGCTTCTGGAATCATTGGCATGTAGAGACACACGCGATCGCCCTTCACCACACCAAGCTCACGCATGGCATTGGACAGCTGACAGACTTTGTCGTGCAATGTCTGATACGTGATGTGTTGGCTGGCGTTTGGATCGTCACCTTCCCAAATGATGGCTGTCTGTTCAGCGCGGGCTGGTAGATGACGGTCGATACAATTGTAGGCGACATTCAATTTGCCACCAGCAAACCACTTGATATCTGCCGTGTGAAAATCATACTCACTGACGGTATCCCATTTCTGATACCAGTCTAAATGCTCTTCAGCCTGCTCCGCCCAAAATGCATCTGCATCATTGAGAGAGCGGTCATACATCTCCTGGTACTTCTCCTTGGTGATGTGCGTAGTCGCTTTTATGGCGTCGAAAACTGGGTAAATCTTAGCTTCGCTCATAATTTCTTGTACTCGTTATTTTCTGAAATCTTTGTTAAAGGTGGTCTGGTAATCACCGAACCCCATGCTGGTCTCGGCGAAATAATGCGTATCATTCGCGCGCAGCGCGACTCGAACCACAGTTTCGGGGGCCACATCAATGGTGAGTGGCATACCCCAAAGGGTAGATGTTGCGTCGAGTGGCGTAAATTTGATCGGCGTAACTTCTTCGCCGCTGGTCATCACAAAGCCTGCTTGCGCCTGTTGCAGTGGATGACTTGATGTTAGTTGCAACTGCCGACCAGAATCCGCAGTGACCAGCGTGAGGCTGGATTTAAAATCCGAGTTCACCAAGTCACATCGACCGCTGGTGTACCGGCAGTTTGAATTCGCTATTAAGGGGTAAGCCTGACCCTCGACCGCCGCGTGCGGTTGTTCGCGAACCAGCAGATCGACCATATAGTAACTGCCTATGGCCAAAATGGGCGCCACGATCATGGCTGTAATCACATGTTTATTTTTGAAAAAACTCATAAATAGTTGGTCTAAGTAAAAAACTTATCCTCCTTCGTAAAGGAGGATAAGTCAAACAAAGTATGGCTCGACGTGCAGCCCCCTGCATCGAGCCATACTAGCCTAGTGTGACACTGCTGTGCCTTCACCGTGTGGCGACCGTACATAGTCGACCAACTCTTGGATTTCTTGTGGTGGTTCTGCAGTTAGCTTGCAGACAATAACCGCCACGATCAGGTTCACCAGTGCGCCAACTGCACCAAATGCATTTGGCTCGATGCCGAGGAACCAGTTCGGGCTCATATCACCCAAGAACGCAGTGCTTTGAACAAACATGATGCCTTTGTGTTGGAATACGTAGAACAACGTGACCCCAATACCGGACAACATACCTGCAATTGCGCCTGCGGTATTCATGCGCTTGTAGAAAATACCAAGCATTAACGCCGGGAAGATGGACGATGCGGCTAGACCAAATGCCAGTGCCACGGTCCCGGCTGCGAAGTCTGGAGGGTTGAACCCAAGGTATCCAGCCAGCAGAACCGTAAAGGCCATTGCCACCCGAGATGCGTTCAGTTCGCCCTTCTCTGAGATATCCGGCATGAACACGCCTTTCAGCAAGTCATGTGAAATCGCAGACGAAATCGCTAACAGCAAGCCTGCTGCGGTAGACAATGCAGCCGCCAGACCACCGGCAGCCACCAACGCGATCACCCAGTTTGGTAACCCCGCAATCTCAGGATTCGCTAATACCAGGATGTCGTTGTCGACTTTGACCATCTCATTGGTTGTCTTATCAGCACTGTATTGAATCAGGCCGTCGCCGTTTTTGTCTTGATACTCAAGCAGACCAGTTTTTTCCCAGTTCTTGAACCATTGCGGACGCTCGTCATATGCCAGATAGTTACCTGGTGTTGGTTCGATAGTATTCATCAGATTCAAACGCGCCATACCCGCAACCGCTGGTGCCGTGGTGTACAGAATCGCGATGAATACCAATGCCCAACCGGCCGATTTACGTGCGTCTTTCACACTTGGCACAGTGAAGAAGCGAATGATCACGTGCGGCAGACCGGCGGTACCGATCATTAGCGACATCGTGTAAACAAACATGTTCAGCGTACTTCCCCTGGTCGAGGTCGTATATTCCGCAAATCCGAGTTCGGTCACCACCTGATTCAGCTTATCCAGTACATAGGTACCATCAGACAACAACGTACTACCCAGACCCAGTTGAGGGATTGGGTTGCCCGTCAATGACAGAGAAATAAAGATTGCTGGAATTGTGTACGCAAAAATCAGTACCACATATTGTGCGATTTGCGTATAGGTAATCCCTTTCATACCACCCAATACGGCGTAGATGAATACAATTACCATACCGGCTGTTAAACCTGTCTCATAAGTAGTCTCGAGGAAACGGCTAAATGCCACGCCGATGCCTTTCATCTGACCGATTACGTAAGTTACCGATGCGATAATCAAACAAATAACAGCCACGATGCGTGCTGCTTTTGAATAGTAACGATCGCCGATAAACTCTGGCACGGTAAACTTGCCAAATTTACGCAAGTACGGTGCTAAACACATTGCCAGCAACACGTAACCACCTGTCCAACCCAACAGGAATACAGAACCGCCGTAACCCTGATAAGAAAAACCAATCAGTCCGGCCATCGAAATAAACGACGCCGCAGACATCCAGTCGGCCGCTGTGGCCATACCATTTGAAACTGGATGTACACCACCGCCGGCTACGTAAAACTCTTTAGTTGAACCTGCTCTAGCCCAAATGGCGATACCAATGTACAAGGCAAAGGTTAATCCAACGACGATGTAGGTTAAGGTTTGTAATGCCATGACTACTCACCTCCGACCGCGAATTCGTCATCAAGATCACTCATCTTCTTCGCGTAGTAGAAAATGAGTACAACGAACATATAAATTGAGCCCTGCTGAGCGATCCAGAACCCAAGCGGATAGCCGCCGAGACTGATCTGATTGAGTGCGTCTACGAACACGATACCACCCAAGAACGGCACCACGAACCAGATTGCTAGCAGCTTCAAGATCAAACTCACATTGGCTTTCCAATAAGCCTCAGCTTTGTCTTTCATGGCTATTTTCTCCATCACTATATTATTGTAGGACTTACGAGTGTACGCCCCCTGCTGGGCAGCGAGTATTCGACAATAGTAGTAGGCCACTTGCCAGAAGCTTATGCGCCTCGCTATAGTAGCGTTATGCCGTACCATGTTTTAATAGCCGACGACCATCCGCTTTTTCGTGAAGCGCTGGCTAGTATCATCTCGATGACACTTCCCGAGTGTTCCCTCCAACAAGCCACCGATTATTCAGAAGCGCAACAAGCCCTGTCAGAGTCGACCTTTGATCTGGCATTTGTTGACCTCAATATGCCAGATTCCAATGGTTTAACGGATCTTGCACTCCTTAAAAAGATGCATCCGGAGTTGCCGATTGTGGTGGTTTCTGCGCATGAAGAAGCCGAGGTTATCAGAACCTGTATTGGCCATGGCGCAGCCGGTTACATTATTAAGTCTTCAGGCCCGAATGAAATTAAGAATGCCATCCAGGCTATTCTGAATGGTGAGACCTACCTACCCGCGAACATTGATTTGCAAGTCGAAGCGCAAGACACAGACGCCGATGCAGTCTCACGCATC
>JAUHZM010000384.1 GCA_030426005.1 Gammaproteobacteria bacterium | reverse complement strand
GTAGCGTGGGACAAGTAGAGCGTCTGGTGGTGTTCGCCGATTGGAACCCGATCCCAATTATCCTCGAATATCGCCCCGAACCTGGCACGCCTGCAAACATAGGCTTTGATTTTAAAGTTCAGCAGTCCACACCCATTCGCGCCGCCGCGCTGGTTGATGGTGTATGGCAAGTCGGCATGGCACATGTTTCGGCTGCAGGTGGTGGTTGTACACTACCAAGCATGGGAAGCGCTGACGAATCTTGGGCGGCAAAACTCGGCGAAATCAGTGGAAGAACCATTGGACAGCGCGATAATTTGTATCAAAGCCTGTTGTTTGATGTGGTGCATCCCATGGATACAGGCCTAGCCGATGGCATTCCTGCTTTTTATATCGATGAGCTCACGCTGACCAACCCAGCAGGTCAAACCATTGCAACTCTGCTACCCAAAGAGCCCGTGTCTGAAAACCCCTTGTTTAATGTGCGAATCCCTGCTGTGGATAGCGTGGTGATACGGGGTCGTGACAACAACGGCAATGCGTTTAGCGCAGAGATTATGCAAAGTGAATAAAGTCGTTTTTTTAGTCCTTTTGCTCTCTTCGTTGGCACAGGCATATAGCCTCAAACCCATTCAAATCACTGAGCACGTTTACGTTTTTCAGGGACGTACCGAGCACTTCAGCCGCGACAACCAAGGCGATATCGTCAACACGGGCTTTGTCGTCACAGGTGGCGGTGTCGTCATTCTCGATACCGGGCCATCGCTTAAGTATGGACAGGCGATGCTAGACGCGATTGCCGCCATTACAGATGAGCCGATCGTTAAAATTATTAACACTCACCATCATCCAGATCATTATTTTGGCAACCAAGCGTTTGAGGCTGCACCAACTTTCGCCACCGCGAGCAATCAATCGCAAATGCAAACTAACGGCGATGGTTATGCCGACGGGCTTTACTACTTAGTGGGCTCTGCAATGGTCGGTACCGAGCCCGCCCCTTCGCAATTTAGCCTAAGTAGCGGCAGTGAAAAAATCGGCAACCTCACGCTGAAGTATCATGTATTCACCGGTCATACATTTGAAGATCTGGTCATCGAAGTGGTAGAGGACAACCTAATCTTCGCGGGTGACTTGGTGTTCAGTGACCGCGCGCCAACGACCCCTCATGCGGATGTCGAATTGTGGATTAAATCTCTCGATAAACTCAGCGAGTTCGATTTTCAGTATTTGATTCCAGGGCATGGATATATTGCCTCACATCAAAATGTCTTGCAGCCCATTGATGATACCAAGGCCTACCTAACTTGGTTGCAGCGACATCTGCTTTCCAGTGCAGAAAACGGTATTCACCCAGCGCAGCTAATTGCCGATGGCCCCGCTTCGCCGTGGGATAAATTGGGCGCTATGCCGGATGAGTACGAGCGTTCGATCAGTCATTTATATCCTGAAATGCTCAGAAACACCTTACAAGCACCGGTATGGCAAGAGCGCTAGTTTCAGTCCTGTGCTTCGTGCTTGCGCATGGCACCTATGCCGAGTCTTTGTTTAATGAGGCTGGCTTTCGCATTGAACGCTTTCGTGCTCCGCTCGCTACAGTTCACCCTGATGCTACTACCCTAAACGCACACGCACTGCACGAGCTACTTCAGCAGCCCGAGCCGCCTGTACTGATCGACGTTCAAGCCATAACGGTAAGGCCGGAAAGCGAATTATTTGGACGCGTATGGCTGCCAAGTTTTGAGCGAAGAAACATACCGGGCTCTGTTTGGCTACCAAATATTGGTTACCCCGAGCTGGAGCCTTGGATGCAGCGCTATTTGGAGCGTGGATTAGACGCTTTCGCGCCTGACCAGTCAAAGCCAGTCGTGTTTTATTGCGTGGCGGATTGCTGGTTGTCTTGGAACGCGATCATCCATGCAAAACACCTTGGCTATTCAAACTTGTATTGGTTTGCCGAAGGCAGTGATGGTTGGGAATCGGCGGGATAC
>JAUHZM010000098.1 GCA_030426005.1 Gammaproteobacteria bacterium | reverse complement strand
GCGATTATCAATAAGAGTTTGGGTTTTGACGTCAATGAAGAGCAGCAAAGAATGGCCGGCTATGGCAACTACGATTTAGTTGTCGATGTGCTCGATCAATGGCTAAGTACGCGTGACTATGTGTGCGGTGATCAATTTACGATGGCCGATGTGTATGTCGGCGCTCAGGTAGATTGGGGCGTGATGTTTAAGACCTTGCCTGAGAAGCCTAGCTTCATAGCCTACGCAGAGCGGTTACGACGTCGAGAACCCTATCAGCAGGCGAAAGCCATTGATGCTGAACTGATGCCCAAGCAACCCTAATTGGAGCTATTGTGAGTTGGACCAAACGAATTCTGTTATTTATTAGTTCAGCATTTCTGGCGGCTGGATTCTATTTTGCCAGCGTATTGAATGGTTGGTTTGTTCCTGCTGCCACACCGGCCAGTGTCAGCGATTTGATTACACCACACCTCACCGTTTATCGGCCCGAAGGTGATGGACCGTTCAAAACGATACTCATGTTTCATGGTTGTGGAGGCGATGCCGAACAACAACAATTTTGGGGTAAAACGTTTCAAAGTATGGGGTATGCCGCCGTTTATGTGGACAGTTACGCAGGGCGTGGGATTTCGCACGAACGCGCACTCGCAAAAGTGTGTCGTGGCAGAGAGCTACTCGGCGCGCAACGAGCTGGAGATGTTTTAGCAGCAATAACTTGGGCCAATCAGCAAGCCTGGACTGCAAAGCAAGACATTGTGTTGATGGGCTGGTCTCATGGCGCTTGGAGCATTATGGATGCCTTTGCCTTGGATCAAAAAGGCGAGCTGCCCTACGGTTTAGAGCAGCAGTTTACTGCAGATCTGACCAGCATTCGGCAGGTCGTTCTGTTTTACCCTTACTGCGGTATGGCATCACAAACAAACGAGCAGGGATGGCAACAAGCGCCAACCGTATTGGCGATCGACGTGGCGGAGGACTCCGTGGTTGATAGCAATGCGTGTTTGCAATCCTATGATTGGATCTCAAAATCCGGTGTTGGCGTGCAACATCATGTGCTCGAGGGCGTAGATCATGCCTTTGATGTAGACGCCGTCAGTCAGCGCGAAAATCGGACCTACCGCACGGCAAAGCCTGAGAGTCTTGAAGCGATTGAGCAGGTTAAGTTGCTATTGCGAAATTTCCTTGATCGCTCATGAGTAGGATCCTGACAACCCGATGTGCATTCACTTTGAGCTAGTCTCGCATCGGCATGCACGGGCCTTGTTGCAATTCGAGTGCGCGAGCCGAGGCTTTTTTGAGCGTTATATTGCAGCGAGGCCAGCTGAGTTTTACTCTGAAGCTGGAGTACATGCGCATATCGAGTCGATGCTCACCTTGTCGCAGCAAAAACATGGGCAGTTTTATCTAGCCTTCCGCGCGGGCGAGATCGTCGCACGCGCAAATCTTAATAAGATTACTGGAGGCGATGCGGAGATAGGGTATCGAGTGTCAGAGCAGGCCGTCGGTCATGGCATAGGTTCAGCGTGTGTTGGCTATTTAGTTGAAGCTGCAAACGGATTAGGCTTGCAAACGATGTCCGCCATCGTGATGTCCAATAACCGAGCCTCGGAATATGTGTTGCGTAAACACCGTTTTGAATGGGTGCAAAGCCAGCCAAATGCGTATCAGCACCAAGGTAAGTCCTTACATGGATTTGTGTATGCGCTTAGCTTGTCCTAAGCGGGCGGACTGCTAAACATGGAGTACCAATCAGATTGGTATTGTGCGAAGCTTGGCCAGCGGGCTTGTAAACAAACTCGATATGGTTCCGCGTAGTGAGACTCAAAACAGGTGGCATAACATGTATCAGTTTTCCGAATCAGCTCGAAGCAAAGGAATCAAAATTGGTTTTATCGGATTGGTAATCGTGGCCATCTGCGTGACGTTTATCACGGTTATCTGGCAAGCACCTGCCAAAGGGTCGGTGGAAGTACTTTACTTAGTGCTGTTGGTGGTCGTTCTCTTGCCTGGCCTATTGATGCTTTTTACCGGTGCCTTGCAAATCGTTCGGGGCGGGCGGTTTGAAGTGCGGGTCACTACCGAGGAGTTTCAATGGCTGACGCCGGACTACCTGGGTGATAGTTTTCATCTTAGACTGGATCAAATAGACCATGTCGAAAAACGTAGCCGAATCAAAAAAAGTGGTAAAACTAAGTCCTCATTCTCAGTGGTTTCTGAGGATGGCCAGCATTATTCCTTGAGCAAGCAAAGTAGTGTGCCGATCCAAGACGTAGTCGATGCATTGGTAGCAGGCGGTGTTCGGGTGCGCGAGTTATCAGCCAGAGATACTCAATAGTGGATATTGAATGAATATCGATACGGTACAATTCGCGCGTTTTGTATTGGGCGGGAGTTGGATTTATCACGGACTGGTTCCAAAATTGATCACGGTTGCACCAATCGAGCGTGCCATGACGGCGACCATGGGGTTTGACCCAGACACGTCGTTGTTACTCACCCGGTTGGCTGGTGTGAGTGAAGTGGTGTTAGGAATATTGCTACTGATTTTTTATCGGAATTCTGCGCTAATCATTTTGAACGTGGTCTTGCTGGCAGCACTCTTGTTGTTTGTAGCAGTGCAAATTCCGTCTGTTCTGTTCGAAGCGTTCAATCCGGTCACTACCAATCTCTCACTGATTGGATTGAGCTGCGTGTTGTTACAAGCAAATCGGACAGCGAGTTCACCACATCACTAATATTCAATGGCTAACGGTGGCATAGTTGCTTTTAAATGGATCATTGTCTAGTATTTGGTGCGGGGGGACGATGACTCAAGTGGTTTAAATTCTGCTTAGAACGTCTCTGAATTGAGCAGGTTTACACTCTGCAAGAACGTTGCATGGCGGGATTGTTTATACTCGTTGCATCTGACTCTTGTGCGTGTGCGCCTACTTCGGTCTTAACTTCCTCCCTATCTTTTTTGGCACGCAAGCCTGAGTTCTAAAACGCCACCCTGACTCTGGTGGCAGCTTCTTTCTTATTAATGCGCTCGGTCTAGCTCCTTTAAAGATGTAAACGATTACCGTTGGCGATGAGTTTACCCAGACAGCGTAAAAGAGGGGCTTATGCGAATGCGTTTGTTGCTGTTGGTGGCGACTTTTCATATGCGGCAATCGTTCTTCAATCCGCAGCCGCGGAACTATTAACTCATCCACCTACATGGAGAAAATAAATGAAGCATCAAACTGTCAAACGCACAGCGATACTCAAGCTTATCGCTGCCACCTCACTGATGACTTTCAGCGTCCCATCCTTTGGCCACGGGCTGATGGTTGAACCGCCATCGCGCAATGCCACCTGCGGTATGCCGACCGATCAGCGCCCTGACAATGCGACCAACCCTGTTTGCATCGACGCCTTCGCGCAGGATCAAAACGGCGGGTATCAATTTATGAGTGTCTTAACACACGATGTTGGCCGCCAAGGTGTAACCCCATTGCCGGGCAATGTGTGTGGTTTCGATAGTGAGACCTGGGACAACTACAATAATGGCAATACGACGCCGTGGGATTTGCCTTTGGATTGGCCAACCACACCCGTGAGCGCCGGTGACTTTGATATCGTGTGGAACATCTCCTGGGGGCCACATTTTGATGACACTGAGGAGTTTGTTTACTACATTACCAAACCTGGTTTCCAATATCAGGTCGGTGTGCCTCTAACCTGGGATGATTTTGAGGCAACCCCGTTCTGCAAACAGCTTTACGATGACACCAACCCCGGTGCTAACCCGGCGGTGACTACAGATAAAGGTGCGGCTACGTTTCGTACCGCGTGTCAGCTACCAGCGCGGTCTGGTCGGCATGTAATCTACGGTGAATGGGGTCGGAATTATTACACCTTCGAACGATTTCATGGGTGTATCGATGTCAGCTTCGGCGGCGGTGGCACCAGTAATCAAGCACCAACTGCGGACCCCCAATCCGTGACCGTCGAAGAAAATAGCAGCGTCGCGATCACCTTAAGTGGCTCGGACCCAGACGGCACAATTGATTCTTATGCGATCTACAGCAACCCAAGTAATGGTAGTCTGACTGGCAGCGGCGCTAATTTGAACTATACGCCGAATGTTGGGTTTGTAGGTTCTGACACGTTCAGCTTTACCGTGCGAGATAACGATGGAGCGCTCTCAAGTCCGGCATCCGTGGCCATCACAGTAACCGAATCGGACGGTGGTACGGTGAATCAAGCCCCGATTGCCGACTTCACTTTTGCGGCCAATGAGCTCGCCGTGAGCTTTGCCGGTGGCTTATCGTCTGATCCGGATAACGGCCCGTCTCCGTTGAGCTACAGCTGGGATTTTGGTGACGGTACGACATCCAATGCAACGGGACCGGTCCATACCTACGCTGCATCAGGCAGTTACCAAGTCACACTCACGGTCAGCGACGGCGAGCTGAGTGATGCGGTAACCAAGACTGTTACGGTATCCGAAGACCCCGTTGGTGGTGGTGAGGTGAGTTGTACCTACGCGATTTCGAATCAATGGAATAGTGGCTTTGTGGCAGAAATTTCAATCACCAATAATGGTTCAACAGCGATTGATGGTTGGACTGTGAACTGGTCTTACACGGACGGCTCCGCGGTAACCAGCGCCTGGAACAGTGTCTTCAGTGGCACCGGCGCTGGGCCTTACACGGCAAGCAACCTGGATTGGAACCGCATTATTCAACCTGGGCAGTCAGTGAGTTTTGGTTTTCAGGGCTCGCATACGGGCATGACGTCGCCAGTCGATGTGAGCGGCGACATTTGTCCATAGAGCGCTCTCCTGACTTACTGTTGAGACGGTGAGTTGGGATTACCTAAGCTGATCAGTGGCCCTAGTCCTTTTTGATTATTCAAGGGGCTGGGGCTACTTTGCTAGGATTAGGCACGTAAACAAGTGCCGCAGCACGGGGGAAGCAATGACAGGGTATCGTAGTCGAAGAATTGGGCATGGCAAGAAGCCGAATTGGCTTGTTGGGATTAGCCTTATCAGTCTGTTGGGCGCGAGTGATGTACTCGCCGAAGAAGTCGCCGTCGCTGCACAGTTGGATTATCAAAGCATCGTCATCGGCCCTAAATTGCCGCCTGACGTGTCGCTGACTCAGGAGAATCGCCAGCGTGATATGGATGTGTTTTCATGGCAATCCTTTGTGGCATTGAATTGGCCGTCGACCAAGATTGGTACACCGGACTATCAGACCATCATCGGCGCAACCTCCGGAGGTGATCATGATGTGGTTTGGCAACACTGGAGCTCCACCGCCGATATCTTTGATTTAGCGTCAGATAAAATTCCAACATGGGGTCAACAACTCGTGCCTGCTTTATGCCGTCAGAGTACCGACTACAAACCGGGCATGAAAGTGCTTGCCAGCGTTTCAAAGTCGGATGACTTTTTTGAAGAAGCCTTCGATTCAGGCCCCCTGGTTGACCAGTCGGGGAACTTTACGCGCTATGAAATCCGTATCAATAAGCCGATGTTTGATACCGTGGTTCAAAATGCGCTGTACACCACTGCGGGTCAGCAAGCGGCGTCATCAGTTAGCTTTAGCTGTGGTGACAACAGCACCGGTGACGAAGGTGCCGTAATGGTAAAAGCGGCGTGGAAAATACTGTCCACTCAGGACGATGCGAGTCGTTACCACGCGGTGCCCGCTATGGTCTTTACGCCGGGCAAATACCGCAGCGATGGTCAGGATGCGTGTGAACTTGAAACCGTAGGGCTGGCGGGTTTGCATGTGGTGCATAAAACAGTGCAGCAACCACAATGGATCTGGAGCTCATTTGAGCAGATTGATAATGTTCCAGATTGTGAAGCGCAGAACACGTTTTTTACCGATCCATCTGCCTTAAACTCCCCGCAGTGTCCGGATACCGTTGCGGATCAATACAGTTACTTTAAAAGCAGCGGGTCGACGGCGTGTAACGCTGCGCCACCACCGAATTCAAGTGGTAGCAGTTACCACCTCGATAAACCCGCAGCGCCAAGCCGCGTCTGTCGAGCGAATGCCTTAGAGACGTCCGCGCCACCAGTCAATCAGGCCTACCAAACGCTGCTCAAAGCAATCAATCCGGCGTCCGTTTGGCAATACTATCAACTGATTGGTACGCAGTGGAATGCCGATATTCAATCCAGTTGTACATTGGATACCAACTACGTCAAAGACAACACCTTACCGCAGTACAAGACAAAAGATTCAAGCGTCGGTCCGACACCGTTGCCAATGGCTAACTCGACCATGGAAGGCTATGAACAAGGCACAGCAAACTGCATCAGTTGTCATGCTAGTGCTAATTTGAAAGCTAAGCCCAAGGGGGCGACAACGGCGCTGCCGTCCGACTTTGTCTGGTTCTTAAATCAAGAGCTTGATACTGAATAAATCGTCGGTGAGCTCGATGTTTACCAAGGTTGAGCGAGTTGCGGATACGGATTCGTATGTAGTCTGCTCACAAGAGGAGGTAATCGCACTCGAAGCCGAATGGCAAACGTTGCTCGCGCGCTCAGAGTGTCATCCCGTGTTCAGTTCGCATGCCTGGTATTTGGCCGCGCTTAACTGCTTTTCCGATCTCTCACCACGCGTGTTGGTGCTTCGCAAGAACGGTGAGGTATGCGGCATTGCGCCCTTGGTTTGGGATGCGGCAGGTTCACAGTTGCGCTTCGTCAGCGATTTGGCTGATTATCAAGACTTTATTGTGCCTGCTGACTCACTTGCCACTGCGAATCAATTATTGGACGCCGCACTCAGTTCGAATGCGGGAATTGCGGCGCACGAAGCGCGCACACTGTGTTTGGTCGGCTTAAGGCAGAATGCAGTGTTAACCCGCTTAATGAGTGACTCCGCCAAACGAGATCTCGAGCCGCATGACTGTTGGTACGCAGATTTAAGCGCGGGATACGATGCATTTCTCGCCACGCGCAGCGGCAACTTTCGTTACAACCTACGTCGCGCGCAACGCAGAGCTGAGCAGGCGTCGGTCGGCGTGGAAGAAGTCCGCTCCGATGAGTTTGATCCAGAGCAGGTGCCCGAGCTTTTTCTGCGATTGCACTTACAGCGCTTCCCAGACAAACTGTTTTCACGCCCAGAGCCGCAAGCGTTTTGTCGTGCCGTATTACCGACCCTGTTTGTTGCCGGTTCGGTGCGCGTTTTTGTGCTTAAAAAGAATTCGACCATCGTGGGCATGCACTTGACGGTGCAAGGTCGCCGGAATCTCGCCATCTGGAATGGCGGCTTTGATGCCTCAATTGGGGACCTATCGCCCGGCAAACTGCTGTTGGATTACCAGTTTAAGACGGTGTGTCAGGAACGCTTACATGGCTATGATTTTCTACGTGGTGATGAGGCCTACAAACAATCATGGTCGACGCATCGCAACACAATCGGTGGATACGACTACGCCACACTGGCGGCGGGTAGGTAAAGTTTAGTTTGCTCCAGCGAGCGGATCTGGTTTACGTCATGTTCGATCTGAGCTTCTTCTTGATGTGCCAGAATCAACATACCAACGATCTGGTTAGCCTTACTACTCGGCGTAAAGTCGATATCTTGGTATCGCACAGATGCCAGTGACCTTACAGCTTCTGCGCTTGTGCGACACACGCTGAGTGACATTTCTGGGCAAATCAACAAGACGATCTCACCCTGTTGCTGCAAGGTATAGGGCTCAGAATATCGAGTTAAAAACTGCTCAGGCGCGGTGTAGGCTGCGACACAGGCGTCGACCTGGGAATGACCGATGCACCATTCGCTGAGTTGCATAGCAGCCTGACCGCCATGCATGCGGGCACCCATTTCCATTAGGGTTGGCGTTATCAAATGTGGCGTTTCAATCACAAGTTCGGTGTGTGCCGGGCCGTACCCAACACCACTGGCATCCAATAGCTGTTCGGTGTAGCGGGTCAATGCCGATTGGATCTCACCACCGGCGGGCAGTAATTTCTTACTGGTGAACGGCGCACTGCCGAGAATCCGTGGATTGGATTTGACGTATTGCCAGATTGCCACCACACGGTGTTGACCTTTGTGGCTAACGGTGTCGATGGCGTATTCGGTGCCTTTGAGATAGGTTTGCACCAGACAGCGTAGATTGTCTCTTCCTAGCCGATTGGTGTGTCGGTGCAATGCAGCATAGTTTCGTTGCAGATCCGCAAACGAGTCGCAACGCGTCACGCCCTCGGACCCCATACTGGCATCCGGTTTTAAGATCAGTGGCCAGTCCTGGTTTGATTCGAGTGCGAGTAAATCCTGTTGCGTGTTGATTGTGCATTGCCAGGGTACGTTGAGCCTAGCCTTGCGAGCCAATGTGGCTAAGGCAGACTTACTGTAGCGCGCGATTTTATGTTTTGGGTCATTCGCAAACACGCGGTAATGTGCGGCTAATTGATCGGCCAAAGGTACGCCGCGCTCCGAGCCGGGAATAATGCAAATGAGACGTTCATTCACTCGCTCAGCTTCCAATTGCGCAAGCGCGGCTTGAAAATGGTGATAGTCGCTCGGGTCACCGGGTTGGCTTGGTATCTCAATCGTCTGAATCCTCTGTGCATTAAACGCCGGTGCGAGTAGCAGCCCCGACTCTTCTGGGTACACCACCACCGCACATCCAGTGATTTTCGCGCTGAGTGTCATGCGGCGATCCCTTGAAAATACTGTTCGAATTCCTGCACGCCAATCTGTCTTATAAAAGCGTTGGCCGCTTGATGCGACTGGTGTGAGCAGCGCGCGTATTCATCGGCACTATCCATGAGCATCGTGAGCGTAGCAGCCCATGGTTCAATGTCTTGCGCTGGAATAAGGTGTTGGCCGTTTGATGGTATGGCCGGGGTAATCGGTACCAGATAGGGGACATCAAGTTTTGCGTGCCGCAACCCGCCGTAATCACTCGCCAGTACTGGGATGCCACGCAGCATGGCTTCGACGGTAACGTAGCCGAAGGTTTCAGCGATGAGTGACGGTACCAGTAACACCGACAGTTGCGCCAGAATCAGGCCGATATCATCAACCGGGTCTAGGATCTGAGTGTTCGGCAAGGCCGCGATCCGAGCTAAATCATCGTGTGACGCGCCCCAGGTCGGTACGGCGATAAAAGTAAATTGGGGGAATCGTTCCGCGAGTGCCAAAAAGATCGGTAGCCCTTTGATGTCGCACGGGTTGATCATGCCAACTGTTTTGCGCTGCCGATCCGCAATGTTATCAAATGGGCCAGCGCCAAACACCGGAAAAGGAATAAACGTTGAGTTTAGGCCGCGCGCCTCAAACAAATACTCTTGCGTATATCGGGTGGCGCTAAGAATGTGCTTACAGCGCGAGTAAACGGCTGCTCGATCGGCGTCAAGTTGGTTGGCTTCCGCACCAAAAGGTAGGTGTAGGTTGGTGTGCAGGAGTAGCACGGTTCGGTCTGGATTGAGCGTGAGCGATAGGTCTAATAGTTCGCCGGACTTATCGTCTGACACCAGGATCACATCCGGCGACATCAACCGGACTTGATCGGCCACGACGCGGGAGAATTCATTCTGTGAGTGATGCGTTTCGACGGTGTGCACCGTCACCGAATTTAAGCGGTAAGTACGCACATTCGGCCTGATTCGACTGAATTCGATGCTCCGCTGTTTCAGTACATCGCACTCACTGCGTTTATCGGAGATGCGTTGTGAGTCGAGTGATTTTGCTATCGACACACAATGATGACCGCGTGCGGCCAGCGCTTCCAGCAATAA
>JAUHZM010000097.1 GCA_030426005.1 Gammaproteobacteria bacterium | reverse complement strand
ACGTATCCCGATACGCTAAATCCTCGCCGAATCAGATTGCGATTGTCGACGCAGAGACTCAACTTAGTTATGCGACTCTAGACGATCGCGCCAATCAGTTGGCGAATTATTTAATTGCTCAAGGGCTCGAGACTGGGGATGTGACGGCAGCACTGTTGCCGCGTTCGGCGGATCTAATCGTCGCCATGCTGGCCATTATGCGTGCTGGAGGCGTGTATCTAGCGACTGATATCAGTGCCCCTCGTGAGCGAAATACGCAAATTCTGGAGCAAAGTGGCGCCCGCTGGGTTTTGTCAGGTAACCTAGGTTCGACACTGATTTCAGATTTGGGTATAAAACTTGTCAACCTTGACGCGCCAACGATGTCCGCAGCACTCGCGGACATCAGCTCAGCGCCGGTGACGCGCAAACGAAATGAGCCCGCCGAGCAGGTGGCCTATTTGATTTTCACCTCCGGCTCCACGGGTCAACCCAAAGGTGTCGCTATTAGCCATTCGGCTTTAGCATCCTATAGCCACGCCACGCGCAGCTTGTATCGAGTGCACGCAACGGACCGTGTGCTGCAATTTTCATCCACCGCATTTGATATATTTTTTGAAGAGCTTTCCATGGCCTTCGCGGCTGGCGCTAGTTTAGTGTTCCGGTCTGACGAAATGGTGGCTGGCGGTACGCATTTTTGGCACCAACTTGTTGCTGCTCAAATCAGTGTCATGACATTGCCTACCAGCTTTTGGCAGCAGTTGGTCAGTGAGCTCGGGGATGACGCCGACATGTCGCTTGGGTCATTGCATACCGTTGTTCTTGGTGGTGAGAGACTGAGCAACACCTTAGTGGCACGCTGGCGCGCTGTGGCCGGCAACGAGGTGCGCGTTATTAATACCTACGGACCGACAGAAGCCACGATTATAGCGAGTGCGTACTCGATTTCTGACCAGACTGACTTACAGCAGCCAATCCCCATTGGTCAAAACTTGGGAAATTCCGAGCTACTTGTGTTGGCGCCGGACCAGTCAGTGAGTCCGGAAGGGTGTGTCGGTGAGCTTTATATTGGTGGCAAGGGACTGGCGCTTGGGTATTGGCAAGATGAAGCGCGCTCTCAACAAGCATTCGTTGAGGATTTACCGTGCATACCGGGCCAGCGCTACTATAAAACTGGGGACCTCGTGCGCGTAATCGATAACCAGCTGCACTTTGTTGGTCGTAGCGACAACCAAGTCAAGCTCGGTGGTTATCGTGTTGAATTGGGTGAGATTGAGCGACACTTGTTGCAACTACCCGAAGTGGCTCGAGCGAAGGTTCTCGCGCCTATTGTCAAAGGCTCACAGCGGCATCTGTGTGCTTACCTGGAATTGGAAGCCACTCGCCAAGCAACGGATCTTACCGTTGACTACGTACAGCAGGCACTCAGAACACGACTCCCGAACTATATGGTGCCCGAGTTTGTGTGGGTTCTAACGCAGTTGCCGCTGACCATCAACGGTAAAATCGATATCACACGTTTACCGACCGTTGCAGAGATAAATCAACGCAAAGAGGTTGTGAAACCACGAAATGAAATCGAAGCGCAACTCAGGGACGTGTGGGCAGATCTGTTGGGCTTATCGGCCGAACAAATCAGCATTGAGGACGACTTTTTTCAGCTGGGTGGCAACTCTATGTTGTCCATTCGTTTGATGTTGGCTGTGAATTCGGTGTTCCCGGGTCAAGTCAGTATTCACGATATTTTCTCTCATACGGGTTTGGCAGCCATGGCGCAGTGCGTTACCGGTAACGCGCCTTTGAACTCCTCAATCTTGACGCGTCTAACGTCGGGACCGGACGCCTCGCCAAAGTTGTTTTGCGTGCCAGGCGCACTTGGCACCGCAGCGGTCTTTCATGCCGTGTCGCGCCAGCTTTCAGGTTACGACGTGTATGCCTTCAATCACTTGGGCGTGCTCGATGAGCAGGCTCCACACACCGCGATTGAACAGATGGTGGACGCGTATTTGAGTGAACTGTTGAACATTCAGTCGAATGGCGAATTTGTGTTGATTGGTCACTCGCTTGGTGCAAAAGTTGCCTATGAAATGACTCGAGTATTGGAATCACTTGGTCACAAGGTTCGCTTGATCGTGCTCGACAGTGGCTTTCAATGGCGCGAAGCGGTCGAAGAAGGCACTCCAACGTTACCCATATCATCGAATGGTGACGATGAGCTCGCCGCGCAAGGACAAAAAGTAAAGCAGGCAATGGCTGATTTCCTGCTTGCCTCAGTCGCATCGACCAACGCACGTTCACAGCTTGTCGATAAGTTAGACCAGCTTTACGAACTGCATGCGCGTATGTCCAAGGCGCACGTCATTGACGGAGGGTTGTCTGCGGATGTGCTCCTCGTTTATGCCGAAGAGACAGTAATCTCGCCGCTGACTCAGACCGGTCGATTTACCGATGGGCACCTGTTTACAGAGACTGTGCCTGGCGAACACGACAGCATGCTCACTGGCGCCAATGCACTGCACTGTGCGCAAGTCATTGGTCGCTTTCTATCGACGTCAAGTGAATCCATCAGCGAGAAAAAGATCGCCTAATCGCCTCAATTATCGAGACAAAACCATGCAACTAGAAATATTAGAACAGCTATCAGAGAGTCAGTTTGTGCTGGAGCATATTGCTGCTAACCAACCCTGTGTCATCAAAGACATCAGTTTTAATGCCGACAACTGGACAACCAGCGCATTTAAAGAGCGTGTCGGTGATTTGACAACACAAGTTTATGACACCTTATTTGAGCTGCAAGACATCGCGACGATGGACAGTTATTTGGAGCGCTATTTTGAACAGGCGCGAGAGCCCGGTCATGCCGCGCCCTATGTGCGCTGGTACAACCGTTTAAAAGATGTGGAGTTTCCTTGGGGCGACGAGGCATTTGAACGGCTCAATTCTTGTTGGACATTGCCCGATTGCATTCCCCGAACCGAGCTCTTAGTACCGCTCGCTCGACATGGGCGGCAGGCCAATCCAGTCTTTGATTTGTTTCCGTATCGCGGCGTATTGGTGGCGGCGCAGGGGGCTCGGACTAGGTTGCATCGAGACCCGTTTTGCAGCGATGCGATCGTGAATCAATTCGCTGGAGTCAAAGAATACTTGTTGTATCACCCTGATCGAACCAACGAACTGCGGCAAGGGCAAGATGCGAGTTCGTTTGGTGGCTTTCTAGATGTGCGTGACGCAACTTCGGCAGAACCGAAAATCGAGCCGGACTATCGAGGTTTAGTCAATCCTGGAGAGCTACTCTATATTCCTCATGGTTGGCTGCACGATGTCTTAGTGGTGGAAGATTCTATTTCCATCACATGGAACTTTGTCCACCAGGCGGGCTCTGCAAAATTCCGGCAATACTTGCTTGATGGTCCAGAGTCGGACCCAGAATTCGAAGTTTTGAAGTACTTTTATGCCCATGCGGGTACCGAGGTGCGTACGGTGCAGGATGTGTTGGCGCATCTGGACGCTGTGGCTTCGGTCGATAGCCCGCTGGCTCGAAGCGCATGATCCGCTATATTTTAAAACAACATGGCGGAATGCTGCTGTTAGCATCGCTGTTGAGTATTGTCAGCGCGGGGATTGGTATCCTGATTCTCGCGCTACTCAACAAGGAGCTACGCAGTGTGACCGAACACATGGGAAGCACTGCCAGTGCGTTGCCTTTGTTTCTTGGACTAATCGTCGTGATGGTGTTGTTCAGCGTATTCTCGCAATATTTGCTTGCAAAACTCAGCGCGAGCATTGTTGCCAAAACTCGCACGATGATGGTGGAGCGACTACTGCGTGCGTCTTACCTTCAGACCGAGCGTCTTGGTGGGCACCGCACCTATGCGGCGCTGACCAGTGATACAGCACGAATCAATAAAGGGATCTCGGTGATACCGGAATATACGTATAGCCTCGCCTCTGCGTTGATCGCGCTGAGTTACATAGGGTATCTCTCGGTACCGATCTTGCTTTTTGTGGTCGCCGTTATTGCCCTGGCTGTGGTTACCGTGTCATTGTTGTTGTCGCGCGCGACTCGAATTCTTAAGCATCTGCGGGCGAATGATGATGACCTATTTGAGCAATATCAAATGTTGGTCGAGGGCAGCAAGGAGCTAAACCTAAACCACCGTCGAAAACAGTTTTTCTATTCGAATCTTTTTGCTCCGACCGCGGAGGCGGCACGATGCAATACGGTAAAAAGTCAGGTTAACTTCGCGCTAATTACCAACATCAGTAATGCATTTGTATTTTGTGCCATGGTCGGCATGTTGTTTGGTGCCAGCGCGTTTTTTCCTAGCGTGACAACCGAGGTGTTGGTCGGCGCAATGTTGGTTTTTATTTACATGGTTGGTCCGTTAAGCTTTATCATTGACTCGTTTAGTAGTCTCGTGGATGCCAAAGTGGGGTATGATCGCGTGGTCAGTTTCGAGGCGGCTTTAACAGGTGATGAATCATCGCGTCTGGCAGCGCCCGAATCGGGGGCGTTTGAGTCATGGTCGCGAATCGAGTTCCGCGATGTGTGCTTCACTTACCCGCAGCAAGATACCGAGTCTACATTCTCAATAGGCCCAGTCAATTTGGTGCTGGAACGAGGGCAAACGTATTTTATTTGTGGTGGAAACGGCAGTGGAAAATCCACCTTCGCAAAACTATTATGCGGTCTGTATGCGCCTTCAGAAGGCACCATCTTGGTGGATGATGAGCCGCTTGTGTCGCCGTTGCAGTGGCAGGCATATCGCAATCTGTTCACTACCATTTTCTCAGATTTCTATCTATTCCCTGATATTCTCGACCAAGACGGTCAGCTTTACCGTGACCAAGCAGAAATCAATGCCATGTTGCAACAGATGCAAATGGCGCACAAAGTCGATGTGACGGATGGACGCTTTTCCACAACAAATTTATCCCAAGGGCAGCGTAAGCGCTTGGCGCTAATACAATCGCAACTCGAGGCTGCCCCGGTGTGCTTGTTCGACGAGTGGGCAGCAGATCAAGATCCATTTTTTCGTCGGCAGTTTTACCGAGACCTGTTGCCGCGCCTGCGTGACGAAAATAGATTGGTCGTTGCCATAACGCATGATGATGCTTATTTTGAGCATTGTGATCGTTTGTTTAAATTTGATCTTGGAAAGGTAACTGAGGTACGTCCAGAACAACGGCTGGGACTTGACTTTCAGCAGGATTCCCACGATCTTAAGCGGTCTGCGTAACAAAACGTTTGGCCGGACCGAAACACTCAACTGAGTCGAAAAAATGAATGTATTAAGCTATCTCAAGGAAAAGAGTCGAAACTTACCCGCATTTAGCGATTTGGAGTTTGACAACTTAATCGCCAAGTGGACATCGAATCACGTCATGCGGCGTGATCGTTTGGCTTATACCGATGATGGACTGGTAGGCACTCGCGTGGTTCGAGCGGCTCAGCTGGCAGCCGATATGCAGTCCCGTCTTGGTCACACATTGATGGAAGGCGATTGGTTGACACTCACACAGCAACATATTGACGATTTTGCGCGTTTAACCGGTGATGAACAGTGGATTCATACGGACCCTGAGCGATGTCGAACCGAATCGCCCTATCGCACCACAGTGGCGCATGGATTTTTGCTGTTGGCAATGTTACCGGAGTTGGCAGGTGTGCGCGCGATCGGTGAAAAGCATTATCCTGATGCAAAGTTTGTCGTCAATTGCGGCTTGGACAATGTGAACTTCCTCAACCCCGCTAAGTGTGGCACGCGCGTGCGTGCCAAGACCACGTTGTTAGCCTGTGAGCGACAAGGTCGTCGTGTTGATTTGCGCTTTGAGATCATTGCCCGCAGTGATGCGGTTAAGCGCAGTGTGCTGTGTGAATCCGAGGTAATGATTCGGGTCTACTTTTAGTCCTATGACACACAGCGTGGCGTCAGAGCCGGACTGGTCGAACGTGAGGCTGGAGGCAGAAAACGATGTTCACATTTGGTTGATTGATTCTGAAAAGTTCGCGCCTCAGGCATTGTCGTCAGAGGTTGAGGCATTGTTCTCTGATGCCGAGCGAGTGCGCTACACTGGGTACCGATTCGCACGGGATCGAGATCGCTTTTTACTCAGCCGGTGGTTGCGGCATGTCGTGCTTTCTCACTATCTCGAGCACCAATACTTGGGCGAGTGCGCCGCATTCACAACACTGACAGGGTCGTCGTTACGCCTCAGTAAACGCGGTAAGCCGCAGTTCGCTGGTGCTGGCGAGCTGCCTTTTGGATTCAGTATCAGCCACAGCCACCCGTATGTGGCTTTGGCCGTTAGCCTGCAGTCCGCCACGGGCGTTGACTTAGAATTGCTGCCAGATCAGGAAGTCCCACGCGAAACTTGGTTTGGCGCAGCCGAGGCTTTCTTCGCGGCGGATGAAATAGCTTGGCTCAATCAACATGCGGCTAAAGACCAATATAGATGTTTTTTGGAGCTCTGGACGCTCAAAGAGTCGGTTATAAAAGCCTGTGATACCACGCTCCATTACGCCTTGCCTGAAGTGGTCTGCTATCTAGCTGGGGGCCAGCCATTGATAACTATGCCGAGCCCGCGCGGGAAACTTACCTATACGCATCTTCAAGCTGTTCAGTGCCGTGTTGCTCAGAAATGCTTGCTTAGCGTCGCGATAGCTTCCGCTAAGCCGGTGTCATCGCCGTCTTTAAAGGTGTTTGAGCTTTCCGGACGCCAGCAGTTTCGACGGCGATCGCACCAGCATGTACGTTTTGCCGCGCAGCGGTAAGTACGATCGAAGAATCAAACTGGGGCATTGGGAGCTCGGCTGCGCGGAAGATTTTTGTGGTATTGTCACGGGTGACATAAGCGAAAACGGGATAGGAGATGAAGGCGGAATTCTACAGTGAGCAAATTAATAAACTACTCGGCATGGTGGAGCTAGGCCGCGGCGATGAATCGGAGTCAGTGCAGACCTTAGACGCCAGTGATTACCGCTGCGAAACACGCTTAACCGAAGAAAAAGCCATGTTTCGGCGGTTGCCGCTAATGATTGCGCACAGCTCCGAAGTGGCGAATCCAGGTGACTATATTGTGCGAGAGATCGACGGACGCTCTTGGCTGATTACGCGCGACAAATCTGGCGTAGTACATGCCTTGATGAATTACTGTCAGCATCGTGGTACCAAGCTGGAACACAGCGAGTCTGGGTGTAAAAAACGGTTTAGTTGCCCATATCACGCGTGGACCTACGGTTCGGATGGCAGTTTGCTGGCCGTGCCAAGGTCAGATCTGTTTCCTGGTTTGGATAAATCTGAACTTGGTTTGCCGCGTGGTCATGTGGAGGAGGCGTACGGTTTCTTATGGTTGATTCAGGAGCCAGGTAAAACTAAGCCAGCACCTATTGAGCGGTATTTGAATGGACTTGGGCCGGAGTTCGAGGCGCTTAATCTGGGCTCGTATTCGGTGTATTTCGATAAGACGCGTGATCTAAATGCCAATTGGAAGTTCCCGATCTATGCCTTCTTGGAGTCTTATCATATTGCCACCTTGCACCGTGATTCGATTGCCGAGTTTTTTGTTAAGAACGTGGCGTTTAGTGAAACATTCTGGCCGCATATTCGCTCGTTCGTGCCACGTAAAAACGTTGATGAGCTGCGCTCAGCTGACTTGAGTGAGCAGACCATGGCGGAGTACATCACGCCGACCAACATTATTTTTCCGAATGTTTGCATGATCGCGCATCCAACCTCATACACAGTGATTGCCATGTGGCCGGGCGACACGCCGGGCACGAGTACTTGGCGGCATATGTTGCTGGTGCCCGAAATGCCGACGACCGATGCGGAGAAAGCGCACTTCGATAAAACCGTCGCGGTTCTGGATGGGATTACCTATGAGCGTGAAGACTTTTGGGTTTCAGAGCAGTTGCAACAAGGCGTCGATGCCGGTGCCATTAAGAAATTAGTATTAGGTAAAAACGAACTAATGCTTAAAGTCTTCAGTGATACGGTGGATAGCTATTTAAATCAGACGGACACCTGAATCAGCGCTTTCTGGATCCGAACTTGCTAATTTTCAGAGATGGCAAGTTCAGCGAGTCGCTGAGCGGCGTGCCGCACCCAATAATACGTAGACGGCACCGGTGCCGCCGTCGTTGGCCGGTGTTGAGACCACGGCGACCACATGCTGGTTTTTACTCAACCAGCCGATGAGCATGTTTTTTAGCACCGGCATGCGGCCCGCTGAGTTGCGGCCTTTGCCATGCACGATTCGAACAGCGCTGACTTTATCCAGCGCGCATTCATTGATAAAGGCATGCGTCTCGCGCTTGGCTTCGCTGACAATTAATCCGTGTAAGTCGAGTTCGTCTTGAATGGCATAGTCGCCGCGCCGCAGCTTTTTCAGTAGGCGTGACGAGTAACCGGAGCGCAGAAATTTGAGTTCATCGCCACTTTCATAGCTTGCGCTTTCATCTGACTCTTCGAGTAACTCAGCCATCACGCGCTGGTCATCCAGCAAGCGCTGCGTTGGGGTTGGGTCCAGAGGTTTACGATACGGGCGAACACGGTCTTGCTTCAGGGGTTTGACGCCATGCCCTAAAAGCCGATGCATTCTGTCTGAGTGATCGCCCGCCATACTCGTTGACTGAAGTCAGCGTTTAGCTTTCCTGCTCCAGTTGTTTCAGGTATTTATCAGCATCTAAGGCCGCCATACAGCCCGACCCCGCCGAGGTAATGGCCTGACGATAAACATGGTCCATGACATCGCCGCAAGCGAAAACGCCCGGCACACTAGTAGCCGTGGCATTACCTTCGCTGCCGCTCTTAACTTTAATGTAGCCGCCTTGCATCTCTAGCTGACCTTCGAAAATGCTGGTGTTGGGGCTATGGCCAATCGCGATGAAAGCGCCATCGGCTTTGATCTCTTTGGTGCTGCCGTCTTTGGTGCTTTTAATCCGCACGCCTGTCATGCCCATGTCGTCGCCCAGAACTTCGTCCAGAGTATGGTCCCATTCGACATTGATGTTGCCGTTTTTGACTTTGTCGTGGATGTGGTCAACCAGAATCGCCTCAGCGCGGAATTCGTCGCGACGGTGGATGACGGTCACTTCCGAAGCGATGTTTGATAAATATAACGCCTCTTCAACTGCGGTGTTTCCGCCGCCGACCACCACTACGGGTTTGCCGCGATAGAAAAAGCCGTCGCAGGTGGCGCATGCAGAGACCCCTTTGCCCATAAACGCTTCTTCCGATGGCAGGCCAAGGTATTTGGCAGATGCTCCGGTGGCAACAATCAGTGCATCGCAAGTAAACGTGCCGGTATCGCCAGTCAACGTAAAAGGTTTCTTGCTGAAGTCTACGGTGTGAATGTGGTCAAACACGATTTCAGTCTCGAAGCGCTCGGCGTGACGCAACATACGCGCCATTAACTCATTGCCATCCACGCCCTGATCATCACCTGGCCAGTTGTCGACTTCGGTAGTGGTTGTCAGTTGCCCACCTTGTTGCATGCCAGTGATTAATACTGGGTTCAGGTTGGCTCTGGCAGCATAGACTGCCGCACTGTAGCCGGCCGGTCCGGAACCAAGAATCAGAACCTTGCAGTGTTTGACATCAGACATGTGGGGAAACTCCGTAATTGAGAATGGTGAAACGAGTAAATTTTAGCGCACGATTTTAATGAATTTGACCTCGCTTTGACAGTCAGTAAAACAAATCAACGTCTGATGCTAAATTGATTACATAACGTATCGTTAGGAATGGTGTTATTCATAAATTTTCGCGTTAGAATACACGGTTTATGGGCGTTTCTTTGCAACTTTCAATCCTTTGCGCAACGCG
>JAUHZM010000096.1 GCA_030426005.1 Gammaproteobacteria bacterium | reverse complement strand
TGTTTTCATGATGGTTCCTGTTCAACTAAAAACCACAAGATGCATCATCACCCAAACACTCGCTGGCGGATTCCGGCAGTGAACGATGATTTGGGTGGTACTATCGGTTACTAAACAAATCCGTATGTCCCATTACCAATGAGCTGGCCACAACGCATAATCTGCATGACCGAAGAAACGGTTGAAACCTTGTATCTGCTTGGTGAGCAAGACAGAATCGTCGGCATCTCCGGGTTCACAGTCCGACCGCCTGAAGCGCGCAAGGAAAAACCCAAAGTCTCTGCGTTTACCAGCGCCAAGATTCCAAAAATTCTGGAGCTCAAGCCGGACCTAGTGCTCGGCTTTTCAGACCTTCAAGCCGATATTGCCGCGGAGCTGATCAAGCACGGCGTCGAGGTATACATTTTTAATCACAGAACCGTATCCGGAATCCTGCGAATGATTAGAACTTTAGGTCGGTTGGTGGATGCGGCTGATAAAGCTGAAGTACTGGCTCAGCTGTACGAGCAGAAAATCGCCGACATTCGCGCCGAAACCAGCCAGTGGCGTGTTCGGCCTCGGGTGTATTTCGAAGAATGGTATGAACCATGTATCACCGGAATTGGTTGGGTTAGTAACATTATTGAGATTGCTGGCGGCAACGATATCTATGCTGAGAATGCCCGGCATCAGGGCGGTAAAGACCGTATCGTGGAAAACCCGATGGACATTGTGGCTCGCGAGCCTGACATTATCCTTGGCTCTTGGTGTGGCAAGAAGTTTCATCCTCTCAAGGTCGGGCAACGGGATGGTTGGAGGCAGGTTCCGGCGGTAGTCAACAACAATGTCCATGAGATTAAATCCGCCGTCATTCTGCAACCGGGGCCCGCCGCGCTGGCAGAAGGTTTAGACCAGATTTACGCCATTACGAGTGATTGGTATCACAAACAAAACAAACCCTTGACTTAGAGCTAGCTCTAAGTACTAAGCTTGGTTTACGCTGTTGTTAATGAGGCTAAGCTAGGCATGAATTCACACACTCAAATTAGCAATTCCAAGCAGATCCAATTGCGGATCGACGGGGCCAGTTGCGCCAGCTGCGTGGCTAAAATTGAGACTGCGTTGTCGGCTGTGTCCGGTGTTGAAATTGCGCAAATGAATCTGGCCGACCGGGTTGCTACGGTTAGTGGATCGGCCGAGACCAAGCAATTAGTCAGGGCGGTGGAAGCACTCGGATACACGGCACACAGTCTTGAGAACACATCCACTCAGCAATTAATGACTGACAATGAGGTAGCGGATCGCGCGCACTATCGTCAGTTGGTCATCAATACCGTGGTGGCGCTCGGCTTGGGCATCCCGCTCATGATCTACGGGATGTTCATTGGTGAGATGACGGTCAACACGACCGGAGAACGCGTCGGCTGGGGTCTGGTTGGGATAGCCACACTGAGTGTCATGGCCAGCGCTGGTCGGCACTTCTACATTGGTGGCTGGAAATCAATTTGGACTCACACGGCGAATATGGATACCTTGATCGCACTTGGAACCGGCGCGGCTTGGCTGTATTCCATGCTGGTGGTGTTTGCGCCGCACTGGCTGCCGGAACTTGCTCGACACGTGTATTTTGAAGCCACGGCGATGATCATCGGTCTGATTAATCTTGGACTTGCCTTGGAGATTAAAGCACGCGGCCGCACGTCTGAATCCATCAAACGGCTGATCGGGCTACAGTCGCGTTCAGCCCGAGTGATTCGCAATGGGCAAGAAATCGACTTACCGATTGAGCACATCGTGACGGAGGATGAAATACGAGTTCGACCCGGCGACAAAATCCCCGTCGATGGTGTGGTGATTGAGGGCCAGACCAGCATTGACGAGTCCATGCTAACCGGCGAGCCAATGCCAGTGAGTAAGCAAGCACAAGACCCGGTCAGCGCTGGCACGCTGAATACCATCGGCACCATCGTGTTCCGTGCCACCCGGATCGGGCAGGACACCAAGTTGGCACAAATCATTGAAATGGTGAAACACGCTCAGAATGCCAAACCACCGATCGGCCGCCTAGCAGACAAAATAGCCGCGTATTTTGTGCCAACGATCATGATCATCGCGGTGTTCACAGCGTTGATGTGGCTCAACTTCGGCCCCAGCCCGCGGATTGCCTTTGCCATGGTGTGCGCCATGACCGTGTTGATTATTGCCTGCCCTTGCGCACTAGGGTTGGCGACGCCGATGTCGGTGATGGTCGGTGTCGGCAAAGCGGCCGAAGCTGGTGTGCTAATTCGCAATGGCGAAGCGCTTCAGTCCGCATCCCAGATCACCGCCATGGTCCTAGACAAAACTGGCACGATCACTAAAGGTAAACCAGCGGTGTCGGACATTGTCCCGGTATCAGGCGTTAACGAAGAGTCGCTATTGGTGCTGGCTGCTAGCCTGGAAGCCGGATCTGAACACCCATTAGCGTCTGCCCTGACCTCAGCAGCGCAGACAGCGCAACTTGCGTCAGAACCGGTCACCGAGTTTGCAGCAGTGATCGGCCACGGCATCACCGGCACCATTGCTGATCAGCGTGTTCTATTTGGTAACCAAAAGCTGATGCAGGACCACCAAATTGACATCAACAGCCAGCTTGCAGACGCACAGGCCTTGGCAAAAGCCGGCAAAACGCCCATGTTTCTGGCAAAAGACGGCGCGCTGCAAGGCATTATTGCTGTCGCCGATCCGATTAAAACTGACTCAATTGCTGCAATAAAGCGTCTTAAAGATGAAGGGATTCGTGTGATTATGCTTACCGGTGACAACCGGGCTACCGCAGCTGCCGTGGCGGCAGAAGTCGGTGTGGATGAGTTTATGGCCGAAGTATTGCCGGAAGACAAGCTCGCGAAAATTCGCGCTTTGCAGGCAGAGAATCACGTGGTCGGCATGACCGGCGATGGCATCAACGACGCACCGGCTTTAGCTCAGGCCAATGTGGGGTTTGCGATCGGCACTGGCACCGACGTGGCAATCGAAAGCGCGGACATCACGCTTATGCGTGACTCCTTGCATGGTCTGGCCGATGCGATTGCGGTCAGCAAAGCGACACTACGTAATATCAAGCAAAACTTATTTGGGGCATTTATCTATAACACCGCCGGTGTACCAATCGCGGCGGGAATTCTGTATCCGCTTACCGGCGTATTGCTGAACCCCATTATTGCTGGCGGTGCCATGGCGCTGTCCTCGGTCACCGTCGTGCTTAATGCGGGTCGACTACGCTGGTTTCATACTCAGTCTTAGGAGCGCTTATGTTATTTATCAACGTGATTGGTATCGGCTTAATGGTATTGATCGCCTGGTGGTTCTGGTGGCGAACACCGACAGTGCATTCGAGTCAGGAAGGCAAGGTACAAATTCGTGTTGCGAATGGCAGCTATACACCGGCCCATATTCGAGTTCCTGCGCATCAACCAGTGACACTCACATTTGTTCGCGATGATGCCTCACCCTGCGCTGATAGGGTTTTATTCCCTGACCTGGATATACAGTCAAACCTAGCTGTGCAGCAGGCGACCAGTATTGAGATTCCACCGCTCACACCGGGGGAATACACGTTTCATTGCCAAATGCAGATGTATCGTGGCATCTTAAGTGTCGAATAACTCGGGAGTGCGTATGACAAGCATCAGTGACGCAGCCAGCCAACTGGGGATCAGTCCACACACGCTGCGCTATTACGAAAAAATAAAACTAATTCCACCTGTCGCTAAAACAGCGGCTGGACGTCGTAAGTACAGCAACAATGATATAGTTCGCATCCAGTTTATTAAGCGTGCGCAGCGTATGCAGTTTACGCTGGATGAGATCAAGCTGCTCATTGATCTGGATCGCAGTAATGCGGCGCCCAAGCCGCCAGCGCGGGCCTTGGTTGCTGAGAAGCTAACAGCCATTGAAGAAAATCTGCAGGAGTTACAGCAACTCAAACGGGATCTGACCCAAATGCTCGATGCCTGTGTTCAGAGCAGCGAGTCCGAGGTATGCCCTATTATTGAAGGGTTAAAACATGCTCCGAGTAAGGGGAAATCTAATGATTAAACACATGACTCACAAAACACTAATTTGCCTAGCTCTCCTTTGTTGGGCCGTGAGCGCCCAGCCTGTCCAGGCGGAACTCGCTAAAATGACCGTTTACAAGACGCCGAGTTGCCAGTGTTGTAGCAAATGGGTCGACCACCTAACTGACAACGAGTTAGCCAGCGATGTGATCGAGCTTAACGATTTGTCACCGATCAAATCGCAATATCAGATTGAGGGGCGCTATCGGTCCTGCCACACGGGTGTCGTGGTGGTAGAAGAACAAAGCTATGTGTTTGAGGGCCATGTGCCTGCCGAATATGTAAAGCAATTCTTGGCCAGTCCTCCGGCAGGTGCCATCGGCTTGTCGGTACCGGGTATGCCGATCGGCAGCCCCGGCATGGAAGTCGGTGATCGACGTGACTATTATCAGGTCTTACAACTCAATGCCGACGGCAGCAGCGTGGTATACGCTCACGTCAACCAGCCTGAAACCAAGTAAGCCAACCTAACTCAACGCGCTTTAATTACGACATGCTGACTCGCCCCGACAACCACGCTCAAACCCGCATCGCGCTGGTCGTGATGTTGTGTTATTTGGTGGCGACCAGTGTCTCCACTGCGCATGCTTTCCCCATGCTCTCTAAGGTCTCGAACACAGCGACTGAGCTTGTTCACCTCAAGACAACCCCAGAGATGGCGAAGATGGATTGTCACCAAAGCGGACCAACGACATCAACGTTAAGCAGTTGCGACATTTTCTGTTCAGTGATGACCCAGGCCATCACAGAGACGGTGTATAAGCTAGCACCAGACACGCAACCCATGGCGACTCATAGGGAGTCCCTTCCACGTTTAATCTCATTTCTCACCGTTATGGAGCCGCATCCGCCCAAGTGGTAACCCCTAAACCCAAATCCGTTAAATCGATTTATTAGGAGATACCATGAGTAACCCATTTTCATTATCCCGACGCCGATTCGTCACCGGAATCGCGTCAACCACAGCATTAAGCATGCTGGGCAGCGGGCGTGTTAGTGCCGCCGCCAGTCCGGCCGCACGGTTTTATCAATCAGCACCAGAGCTCAGCGGCGCACAGTTTCAATTAAACATCGGCTACCACCAAGTCAACTTTACTGGCACCAACAAACAAGCGGTTGCGGTGAACGACAGTATTCCGTCGCCAATCTTACGCTGGAAGGAAGGCGACCGGGTAACGCTGGACGTACGCAATAATTTGGCGGTCGACAGCTCGATCCATTGGCATGGCATCATCCTGCCAACCAATATGGATGGTGTGCCCGGTCTAAGCTTCGGTGGCATTAAACCCGGCACCACGTTTCGCTACCAGTTCGACGTCAATCAAAGCGGCACCTACTGGTACCACAGTCATTCCGGTTTTCAGGAGCAACAAGGCATGTACGGGGCGATTATCATCGAACCACGCGAACCAGCACCGTACAGTTATGACCGCGAGCATGTGATCATGCTCTCTGACTGGAGTGATGCGGACCCGCTAGACATCTACGCCAACCTCAAGAAGATGCCACACATCTACAATATTGATGAACGCACGCTGTCAGATCTAGCGCGCGATGTTGGCACCAAAGGCTTAGCCGATGCGCTTCGCCAGCGTGCGATGTGGAATGAAATGCGTATGTCTGACTCCGATCTATCGGATGTCACCGGCCGCACCTACACCTTCTTAATGAACGGGCAGACACCAGCTTCCGGTTGGGTAGGCCAGTTCAAACCGGGTGAAAAAATTCTGCTGCGGGTTATTAATGCCGCCGCTATGACCTTTTTCGATGTGCGGATTCCAGGTCTCAAAATGACCGTCGTCGCCGCCGACGGTCAGTACGTGCAACCTGTGAGCGTCGATGAGTTTCGCATTGGTGTGGCTGAAACCTACGACGTGATTGTCGAGCCGGCGTCAGATCAGGCTTACACGCTGTTTTGTCAGGCCATCGACCGCTCAGGATACGCACGAGGCACCCTGACGCCAAATCCGAACCTCATTCCTGAGGTGCCCGAGATGGATGGTTCGCCCCTGTTGAGTCACGTCGACATGGGCATGGCACACGGCAACAATCATGCGATGTCGAGCACTGGCTGTACACCGGAGCACGCTGCGATGGGTCATTGTGAGTTGCCAGACACCAGCAGCGACCCTGCAATGAGCTGTACAGAAGAGCATGCTGCCATGGGCCATTGCGAAATGCCTAAACCGGTCTCAAGCTGTACGCCAGAACATGCCGCTATGGGGCACTGCGAGCTACCAAGCGCCAGTGATCAAGCTCGCATCATTCAGGAGTTTGCCACCGGCAAAGCGGGCTATGGCACCGCCAAAGCACCCAATTTCAAACAAATCAAAATGGGGCCACACATCGACATGCTGGCCGAAGGTGCCCAATATCGGCTGGATGATCCCGGCGTTGGTTTACGTAACAATGGTCGCCGTGTTCTGACATACGCCGACCTGGTGAACCTGAATCGGACTCCGGATCCGCGCGAACCAGCGTGTGAGATAGAGCTGCATCTCACTGGCAATATGAGTCGTTACATGTGGTCAATCAATGGCATTAAGTTTGCTGACGCCGAGCCGTTGCAGCTCAAATACGGTGAGCGAGTACGCATCACACTGGTTAATAACACCATGATGAATCACCCAATGCATTTACACGGAGTTTGGAGTGACCTTGAAACCGGCGACGCGCAATACATCCCGCGCAAACACACCGTGATCGTGCAGCCGGGATCAAAAATAAGCTACTTGGTCACCGCCGATGCCATTGGCAAATGGGCTTACCACTGCCATCTGCTTTACCATATGCCGAGCATGTTTCGCGCGGTACACATCAGCTAGGGAGTATGAGAATGACATATAAAATCAAGATCAGCCTCGTTCTATTGCTGTGTAGTGTGGTTCCAAACCAAGCCCTAGCGATGTTCAATGACGACCCCTGGCTAAGCAAAGTCATGTCAGAATTCGAATATCTGGAAGAACACGGCGAGGGCGTACTCGAATGGGATATCGATGCCTGGTACGGGCGCGACCTCAGTAAGTTCTGGCTCAAAACTTCAGGCGAGCTAGCCGACTCCGAGGTTGAATCCGCGAACATCGAATTGGTCTACAGCCACGCTGTCAGCGCCTACTGGGACCAACAGTTCGGAATTCGTCACGATCTCAAACCTGACACATTGAACCGCGCACGCAACTGGGTTTCGTACGGTTTTATTGGCACCGCACCCTATTTTATTGAAGTCGATGCGCGAGTGTTTGTCGGCGAGGAGTCGAGCTCGCAATTGCTTATCGAACTCGAGCGCGAACTAATGCTCACCCAGGAATGGGTATTAACACCCGAACTGGATATCGTCGCCAATGGGCGCAGCAATGAGGTCTACGGTGAAGGTTCTGGCTTGGCCGAGGTGGAGTTTGGCCTGCGACTAGGTTACGAACACAAGGGCAATCGCAAATTCCAGCCCTTTGTTGGCATCACCGCCAAACAAAGTTTCGGCACCACCCGTCGCTATAAAAAAGCCGATGGTGAGTCGTCTGGTGATGTCTCGCTGATGCTGGGAATTCATTCCTGGTTTTAGGACATTGCCAATTCGCGTACCGACGATTTATGCTGATCGTCGGTACGTCGACCAGCATGCTATGAATTGACTGCTCGATAACTGCTGGAACACAATACTACTGTCAATCGAACGCCCATTATTCAAGATGCTAAGAAGAGTCGTACTCGCTGGTGTTTTCCTTATCGCCCTAATCGCGATCGGGCTTTATGTGATAAATCCCAGCAACACCGCCAGTGCCGATCCACGCGCACGTATATTCGGCTTTGTCGTCTATCGGATTCCTGCCAGCAGCATGGCGCCAACTTTACAACTTAACGACTATATATTTGCCAGCACCTTTGCGTATCGAGATTCTGGGCCAATGTATGGCGATGTGATTTCCTTTCGTCATCCTCGTCAAGCAAACCAAATCTACATTAAGCGCGTCATCGGCCTACCTGGCGACACGATTAAAATAGTTGGAATGCAGGTTTGGTGTAATGGTGAGTTAATCAAGGAACCATACACTCAATACCTGTCTGCGATCCGTTCTCGACGCGGTGGCGTATGGAAAGTACCCGACGGCCAATACCTGGTGCTGGGTGACAACCGTGACAACAGCGCCGACAGCCGCAGTTGGGGCTTTGTACCACGCAACCACGTCATTGCCAAAGTGAGCTATGTATGGCGATCAGAGCACGATAATACTGGCCCCGTGAAACACGGGGAGTAAGTCAGTTATTTGATAATCTTAATCGGCTGCCCTGCTTGTGGTTCGCCATTCGGGTAAAGATTATTGATCAGGCGAATTTGCTCTTCAGCGTACTCGTCCAGATTCGACTGCGCCGCGAGTGAGGCGATGGTGTCACCACGCTTAGCGGTGATCAATTTGATTTCTCGGCCTTTCGCTAATGGAAGTTCAGCCTTGGTCAGCCGACGAATACTTTTGGTAACGCTCAGAAACTCCTGATCCGGCAAGTAGGTCTTACCTGCGGCTGAGACCACAAACGCCTGACCACCACGCGTTACCAGCCCAACGAGCTGACTGCGTTGCTGACCGGTGTTTGGATCGGTTTGGGTAGCCACCGCGGCCACGGCTTGATCTTCTGAGGTCGGCACGGTTTGGCTATTACTCACGTTGCCAAATTTGCTTTGCAGATAACCACTGGCATTCACTGGTGGTGCAACGCTGTCCATCTGCATTTGTACAACCTTGGTTCGATCTGGCGACACTGCGCCCAAAACGGCTTGTTGGTTAATCACTTGCCAGCCAAGCGGGAACTCCACATAGAGGTCGAGGTCTTTATGGTAAAACTTATTCCCGCGCACAATACCCTGACTTTCACTTTGTCCATACGCCATGCCATTGGTTAGGCGCAAGAACTCACCATTGTCTGGTTCCGGTGTTGCCGTATCGCGATATTTTTCGGCTTCACGAATAACCTGTTGCAAACGTTGGTCATTGCGCGGATGGGTTGAAAACAGCCCGTGATAGCCCTGATACGCAATGCCCTGCTCTTCGGCTTTCTGACGTGCGAACAACTCCTGGTTTTTCAGAATACCGATCACGTCGATCATGTCATCGGGGTTGTAATTAGTCTTGGCAATGTACTCAGCACCGAGTGCGTCGGATTCGAGTTCTTGCTTCCGCCCATAACCACTCATTAAGGCACCACCAAGCATCTGAGAGGCCTGCATTAAGTCACCGCTTCCGGTCGCCACACCAACCACCAAAGTCGCACCAGCCACAATCGGCTGCTGCGCTGCACGCTCAGCGCCGTGTAAGCCAGAAACGTGGCCGATCTCGTGACCAATCACTCCAGCCAGGTGTGACTCTTTGGTCATGTAAGCCATGATACCTCGAGTGACATACACATACCCGCCCGGCAAGGCGAAGGCATTTACCTCGGGACTATCGAGCAGTGTGAACGTGAATTTGAGGTGCGAACGATGGCTTTGCTTTGCCAGCTTTTGGCCAATGCGGTCCACATACGCTTGCAGTTCAGGGTCTTCATACACCTGATATTGTTTAAGGATTTCCTGGTGGTAGCGTGCACCCTGTTCGACTTCCCAACTCTCTGAGCGCGCTAAGGTAGGCCGACCGGTCACGGGATCCGTCGCACACCCGATTAGCAGTGCGCACACAGTCAATAAAGACAAACCTCGGTAAGCATTGCGTATATTCATGAAAGTCCTCTAAGGTAAAATTTGGT
>JAUHZM010000095.1 GCA_030426005.1 Gammaproteobacteria bacterium | reverse complement strand
GCTGGAATTTTGTATAGGTCGAGCATGATGTCCTCAGGATTCGGCACGGGCTTAGCATGCTGTAGCTCGTTGAGATGCCTAGCCAGATCGGTCGCGGGAAGCACGCTGTTCTTACGGCTTCCTTTTAGGTCTCTAAGCAATATCCAGCGTGGTTCCTTGCTCAACAATGTTTCAGCGTCGAGCGCGCTCATAATTCGCTCTTGTTGCAATATTTCACGGTCCATTACGCTCGCTACACCAATACGCCTTAACGCTTTTGACAGCGGGCTGTTGCGGTAGTCGAGGCCGCGACTCAGCATTAGGTGTCGATAGATCGATGATTTACCAAACACCACTCTGGTGACCAGCGAGGCTGTGATAACAGCAGTCATGCCCGGTAGAATGATGGCCTCACTGGTGGTCAGCTCGAGAAGGTAGATCAAGGCTGCCAGTGGAGCCTGTAAGGTGGCTGCCATCATCGCCGCCATGCCTAAAATGGTGTAAAAACCAGCTTCCGCTGTACCCCAGCCGAGCGAGTTCATGATGACGCCGATCGCTGCGCCCGCTGAGGCGCCGATTAACAGGATGGGGCCAATCAACCCGGCGGGCATGCCTAAACCAATGGATAACGAGGTGGCGGTGAATTTAGCCGCCAGCAGAATCAGAATAAGCCCAAGAGACAGCTCAGCCAGAAGTAGGGCATCGATGCTGGTGTAGCCGGTGCCCATGATCTGTGGAACCCAGAACGCGATCATTCCGGTTAGAAATCCAGCCAACAGCATGCGGCGCCAAATGGGTTGCCGGGTAAATAGGCTGTTGGTGAATAGGGTCAGGTGTGTAAATGCAGCGGCCAGGCATCCAACCAGCGCGCCGAGAAGTGCGACAACCGGTAATTCGATCAAAGCGGCGGTGGCCATGCCAGGCACCGAGAACGCCGTGTCATCGCCGAATATAGCCCGCGTGAGCGTGGCAGAGCTTACCGCCGCGAGGATCACCGGTGTGAAACCGATCACCGTGTATTCCATGATCACCACTTCCATGGCGAAAATAACGCCCGCTAAGGGTGTATTAAATGCTGCAGAGATAGCAGCAGCAACCCCGCAACCAACGAGAATTCGTACGCCATTATTGGGGATGCGCAACATACGCCCGAGCACGCTGCCGCCGGTGGCGCCTAAGTGTACGCTGGGGCCTTCTCGACCAACCGACTGACCTGACACCAGTGCGATGGCACCAACCACAAACTGCACAATGGCATTGCGGATTGGTAGGTGTCCTTGGTGGTAGTCGAGTCGCTCGAGCACGTGGACGACCCCAACATCGCGTGCCCGTGCTTTTAACATCTGGAGTACCACACCAACGACCAAACCGCCGGCCACACATAGCAACAGGCGCGCGGTGCCAGATAAGGAATCGAAGCCTTCGGGCGTGCCGCTGGGCAGCATCGACGCGCTGCCGTTGTCGACTGCTAGACGAAACAGGATGATGATCCCGCCGCTGATCAGACCGCACACCAGGCCAAGGAAGGCGAGCATCGGTAAGCCTTCGACCTGGCTTGCGAGGCGAACTTGTTGGGCTTCCAGAAAGCGCTGGTAACCGAGCCGCAGGAAACCAGGTATTAGCTCAGCGAGGCCTGGTCTGCGCATCGTTGAACTCCTAGAACGGTGTGTTGACCGCCGGGTCTATTTGCTGAATGAGCGATTTAAACTCGGCCTGGATGCGTGCTAGCGCCGCATCGGAGTCTGCTTCAAATCGGAGCACCAGAATCGGTGTAGTGTTCGAAGGTCGGATCAAACCGAAGCCATCCTGATAGTCGACACGCAAACCGTCAATTTTACTGACTTGGGCATCTTTGAAGTCGGCAGACGCTTTGAGTTTGTCCATAAACGCATAATGCTCACCTTCGGCGAATTCAATGCGTAGTTCCGGTGTGTTGATGCTGTTTGGTAAGGCATCAAAGATTTCTTGTGGTGTCTGCGGCAATTTTGAGAGCAGTTCAATCAATCGAGCGCCAGCGTAGACGCCATCATCAAAACCGTACCAACGTTCTTTAAAGAATATATGACCGCTCATTTCACCAGCGAGGGCGGCACCCGTTTCCTTGAGTTTGGCTTTGATAAACGAGTGCCCGGTGCGCCACATGGTTGGCTTACCGCCCGCGGCTTCAATCTCAACGGGTAAATTACGTGAACACTTGACGTCGTAGATGATTTCGCTGCCCGGGTTACGTTGTAAAATATCCCGTGCGAATAGAATCATTTGGCGGTCTGGCCATACGATTTCGCCTTTCGCTGTGACTACGCCCAATCGATCACCGTCGCCGTCAAATGCGAGTCCGAGTTCAGCGCCTTCGGCTTGAACGGTACGAATCAAGTCTTGCAAATTTTCGATTTGACTCGGGTCTGGGTGGTGGTTTGGAAATGTGCCATCGACTTCGCTAAACAGTTCAATGACCTCACAGCCAATCTCTTTGAAAACGCGCGGCGCTGTTGCACCTGCCACACCATTACCGCAATCAATCACGATCTTCATCGGCCGCGCCGCTTGCACGTCGTCGGTAATGCGTTTGATGTAATCGTCGATAATCGGTTGCGCTTCATAAGCGCCATTGCCGCTTTCGAGGTCATCTTCAAGAATGCGACGTTTTAAATCTTGAATGCGTTCGGCGGAGAGCGTGGTACCCTCAACCACCATTTTGAAACCGTTGTAATCCGGCGGATTATGGCTGCCAGTGATCGCGATGCAAGATGGAATGCCTTTCGAGTAGCTGGAGTAATAAACCACCGGGGATGGCGCAACGCCGACGTCGATGACATCAACACCGCTGGCGCGCAAACCGTCCGAGAGAGCCTCGCTCAGCATCGGTCCCGACAATCGACCATCCCGCCCGATAACGATGCTTTTACCACCATTTTTGACTACTTCACTGCCGACCGCCTGACCAATCTTTTTGGTGATGTCGACGGTGAGCGTATCATCCACAATGCCGCGGATGTCGTAAGCTTTAAAAATGGAATGCGGGAAGGTCATATTGTTCGGAGGCGGTTGGTTAGATTGGGGGAAAAAATATAACCGAATCCAAGAATCCTCAGTGATGCGTGGATTCGGTGAGTCGCCTGACTGCCGGCATCGGCAGTCAGATCAGCGTGATCCTTAGTTTACCTTATGCAGGGCACGGCCAGTAGTGGCTAGTGCTGCTTCATGAAACGCTTCAGATAACGTTGGGTGTGCGTGGACAGTACGTGCAATGTCCTCGGTGGAGGCAGAGTACTCCATTGCGAGTACGGCTTCAGCAATCAATTCAGAGGCACTCGGCCCCAGAATGTGAACGCCGAGCACACGATCAGTCTTCGCGTCGGCAATCACTTTCACACGACCGCCTTTCTCGTTCATTGCCATGGCTCGGCCATTCGGTGCGAACGGGAAAAAGCCAGTGTTGTAGTCAATGCCTTGTGCTTTAGCCTGTTCTTCGGTGATACCGACCCAGGCGATCTCTGGGTGTGTGTAGATGACCCAAGGAATAGTATCGTGGTTAAGATGTGGTTTTTGGCCTGCAATGATTTCGGCCACGAACACACCTTCTTCTGAGCCTTTGTGCGCCAGCATTGGTCCTTTGACTGCATCGCCAATTGCGTAAACGCCATCAATGTTGGTGCGGCAGTGATCGTCAACGTCAACGCGACCGCGCTCATCCAGCTTCAAACCAGCATCATCGCTCGCGATATCGCGCGTGGCGGCACGGCGTCCGACAGCCACAATCAGTTTATCAAAACTCTCAGAATGCGATTCACCCTTCAATTCATAGGTGACTCGAACAGACTTTTTGTTAACCTTGGTTTCGGTGACTTTTGCGCCAAGTTTGATATCCAAGCCCTGACCTTTGGTAAAGGTGCGGAAGGCTTCACGCGACAACTGTTTGTCGACCGGCGCCAGAAATTCGTCCATCGCTTCGAACAAGGTGACTTCTGAACCTAGGCGCTTCCAAACACTGCCCAGCTCCAGGCCGATCACACCAGCACCAATTACGCCCAGTTTTTTAGGCACTTTGTTGATGTCCAGTGCGCCCGCGTTGTCGAGAATGACCTCGTTGTCGACTTCAGCAACTGGAATCGCGATTGGCTCAGAACCGACGGCAATGATCACATTGTCAGCACTATAGGTTGTGGTTTTGCCGTTTTTGCTGACTTCAACCTGTTTGTTCGCTAATAGTTTACCGCGACCGTGCAGAGAGGTGATTTTGTTGGCTTTGAACAGGCCCGCAATCCCTTTGGTCAGGTTGCTTACGATGCCGTTCTTGCGCTCGATCATTTTGCTGACGTCCATCTCGACTTTGCCAACTGAAATACCGTGATCGGCAAACTCATGTTGGGTTTGTGCGTATTTTTCTGACGAATCTAGCAGCGCCTTGGATGGAATGCAGCCGACGTTCAAGCAGGTGCCACCTAACGATGGATTGCCTTCGGCGTCTTGCCAATCATCCACACACGCAGTGTTCATTCCCAGCTGTGCACAGCGGATCGCAGCGACGTAACCGGCCGGACCTGCGCCGATTACGATGACATCAAATTTTTCGGACATAATTTTCTCTAACTCGTTCCGTTTCTAAGGGTTACAACTCGAGGAGCAGACGGGCAGGGTCTTCTAGGCACTCTTTGATTGTGCGCAGGAACAACACTGACTCTTTGCCGTCAATAATACGGTGATCGTAGGTTAACGCTAGGTACATCATTGGGCGAATCACAACCTGACCATTTTCGGCGATTGGACGCTCTTCAATACGGTGCATGCCCAGAATAGCGCTCTGTGGTGGATTCACGATGGGTGTGGATAACATTGAGCCGAACACACCACCGTTAGACACCGTGAAGGTACCACCAACCAGGTCTTCCATAGTCAGCTTGCCGTCTTTGGCTTTCTGGCCGTATTCGCCAATGTTTTTCTCGACATCTGCGAAGCTCATTTGGTCAACATCACGTAGAACCGGGACTACTAATCCACGTGGTGACGAGGCGGCAATACCGACGTCGTAGTAGTCGTGGTACACAATATCGTTACCGTCGATTGAGGCATTGACCGCAGGGAAGCGTTTCAACGCTTCAATGGCCGCTTTCACAAAGAAAGACATAAAGCCCAAACGGGTGCCATGTTTTTTCTCAAACAGCTCTTTGTATTGATTACGCAGATCGATCACGGCTTGCAAGTTAACGTCGTTAAAGGTCGTCAACATGGCTTGCGTGTCTTGTGCTTCTTTTAAGCGACGCGCGATGGTGGCACGCAAACGCGTCATGGGTACACGACGCTCACTGCGTTCACCTGCTTGCGGTGTCTTGGCTGGGGCGGCTGCTTTGTTGTCAGCGGCTGGCTTGCTGGACGCGTTCTCAAGGTGGGCAAGCACGTCCTCCTTCAGGATACGACCATTTTTACCTGTGCCTTTGATTGCTGACGCAGACAAGTCGTTCTCAGCCAACATTTTACGTACTGCTGGGCTAAGTTTGTCGGCGTCTTCAGAGCTGGTTTCAGCCGGTGTCTCTGTTTTGGCTTCGGCTTCAGATGCTTTGTCTTCGGCTTTTTCAGCCGGCGCGGCAGCGCTGGCACCTTCTTCAACAATCGCGATTACATCTTGCTCACCAACCGTAGCACCTTCTTCAACGCGTAATTCTTTGATTACGCCGTTCACGGTGCTTGGTACTTCCAAAACCACTTTTTCGGTTTCAATATCGACGATATTTTCATCGATGCTGACTTCGTCACCGACTTGCTTATGCCACGTGGCAACGGTGGCTTCTGACACTGACTCAGGAAGGATGGGAACTTTGATTTCAACTGACATGGTGCTTGCTCCTGCAATAAATTAGGTTCAGCTGTTTCTTAAAAAACGTTTCGGATAATTCGTATTGTAGGCGCTGGTACTTAAACCAGCGCTTCGACTCGATATGAGTCTTGTTCGTCAATCGGTGCCAAGGCTGCATGGACCAGGCGAGTCTGCTGTTCGCGGTGAACGGCCAGGTAACCTGCCGCCGGTGACGCAGAGGCTTCACGACCAGCATACAAAACCGTGTGACGGTCTTCAACACAGGCCCGGAAGTGATGCATGATTTGATACCAGGCACCTTGGTTCTTGGGTTCTTCTTGGCACCATACCACTTCGTTGGCATTCGGGTAACGCTTGAGTTCTTTAACTACCTCGTCGCGCGGGAATGGATATAACTGTTCAACTCGCACAATCGCAATATCGTCGATTTTGTCTGCGCGACGTTGCTCTAATAGGTCAAAATAAACTTTACCAGTACAGAACACGACGCGATGGACTTTGTCATCCGCGAGTTTGTCTACTTCTGAGATCACGTTTTGGAATTGGCCGCTGTGTAACTCCTCAAGGCTTGAGGTCGACAACTTATGCCGCAGCAAGCTTTTTGGCGTCATCACAATGAGTGGCTTACGATATGGTCGCAGCATCTGACGTCGAATCATATGGAACATCTGCGCTGGCGTGCTTGGGTAGCAGACTTGCATGTTGTGTTGCGCGCACAGTTGCAAGTAACGCTCTAGGCGGGCAGAGGAGTGCTCTGGACCTTGACCTTCATAGCCGTGCGGTAAGAACATGGTCAAGCCGCTGAGGCGGCCCCACTTGGATTCACCGCTGGAGATGAATTGATCGATTACGACCTGAGCACCGTTCGCAAAATCACCGAATTGAGCCTCCCAAATGACCATGGTTTTTGGGTCTGAGCAGGCGTAACCATATTCAAACGCCAAGACCGCTTCCTCGGACAACAGGGAGTTGATCACCAGAAAGTCAGGCTGTTTGGCTTTGATATTGCGCAGTGGCACGTGCACTTCTTTGTTTTGTGTATTGTGCAGCGTGGCATGTCGGTGGAAGAATGTACCGCGACCACTGTCTTGCCCAGAGATGCGCACAGAAAAATTCTCGTCCAGCAACGTAGCGTAGGCGAGGTTTTCTGCCATGCCCCAGTCTAGGGCGAGCTCGCCATTTTTCATCTTTACGCGGTCTTGCATGATTTTTTTGGTACGCGCGTGCAGTTGAAAATCTTCTGGTACATCCAGAATACGCTCAGCCAAGAAGTCCAAGCGTTTGGCGTTAAAGCTGGTGTCGGTCTTTTGGTCCCAAGGAATATTAAAGTAAGGCGTCCAATCAACCGTGTGGTCACCTTGTTGAACTTCCACGAATTCTGGCACGACGCGCTCACCAGCGACCATCGACTCGCGATAATCTTCCATGGATTTTTTCTCGTCGTCACCAGTGATTATGTTGCCGTCGATCAACTTTTGAGCATACAGGCGTCGTGTGGTATCCAGGGCCTTGATGTTTTTGTACATCACTGGCTGGGTTACTGAGGGTTCGTCAGATTCGTTGTGGCCATGACGACGGTAACACACCAAATCAATGACTACGTCTTTATGGAACTTCATGCGGAAGTCCAACGCGATCTGTGTGGCGAAAATGACGGCTTCTGGATCGTCGCCATTGACGTGGAAAATCGGTGCGCCAACCATTTTTGCGATTTCAGTACAATATGGCGTCGAGCGCGCATCTTTGGGATGGCTGGTGGTAAAGCCGATTTGGTTGTTGATGACGATGTGCACAGTACCGCCAGTACGGTAACCACGGCATTCCGACATTTGGAAGGTTTCCATCACCACACCTTGTCCAGCAAATGCCGCATCACCATGGATCGATATCGGTAAGACGGTATCCCCTTCGTTATCATCACGTCGTTGCTGACGTGCACGTACTGAGCCTTCAACCACCGGGCTCACAATCTCAAGGTGCGACGGGTTAAATGCCAGAGACAGGTGCACTGGCCCACCGGACGTTTGGATGTCTGACGAGAAACCTTGGTGGTACTTTACGTCACCACTCGCGGCCAATTCGTTGATGTCGTGTTTACCTTCGAACTCCGAGAATAACGAGCGCGGGGCTTTACCGAGAATATTGACCAGCACATTAAGTCGGCCACGGTGAGCCATGCCGATCACGACTTCTTTGACACCTTGCGCGCCACCTTGGTGGATGATGTGATCCAACATTGGGATCAAGCTCTCACCACCTTCAAGTGAAAAGCGTTTTTGGCCAACGTATTTGGTATGCAGATAGCGCTCCATACCTTCGGCCGCGGTCAGGCGGTTCAGAATATGTTTCTTTTGTTTAGCGTCAAATGGATCGTGACCAACGGGTTGCTCCAAGCGTGTGCGCAACCAACGGCGCTGCTGGGCACTGGCCATGTGGCCGTACTCATAACCAATCGAACCACAGTAGTTTGCTTTCAGAATTGCGACAATGTCACGCAGGGTCAAACGGTCGGGCGCACGCAGCGGGCCGGTGTCAAACACCGTATCCAAATCAGCCTCGGACAAACCGTGATACTCAAGCTCCAATTCGGACGCGTCTTGGGCTTCCATCTCATTGATCGGGTCAATTTTTGCTAGCTTGTGGCCCATCGCTCGGTAGGTGCTGATTAGGCGCGAGACCGACCCTTGTTTGGTCGCCATAGCCGCATCCAGACTCGAACCTGATGATGTGCCTACAGCCGCAGGCGATTCCATCGCCGATAGGCTGGAAAAATACTGTTGCCACTCGGTTGGTACCGAGTTGGGATCTTCCTGATATTGTTCGTAAACGTCTTCTAGGAAAGCGATGTTTTGGCCGTTGAGTAGGCTGCGCGGATCAGCAGGAGAGCTCATGATTGTCAGTAATCGTATGTGGATGGTTTTTTAATTTGGATTGTACAAGCTGCATCGGCGTTACTTAGAACTTGTCCGCAGGAAAAAATGCGTTCGTTTAGTTCAAGCGTTGCGCGATTCCCAAGTAAACCAGGTAGCGGTCGGATGATACCCAAATCTTTTGCAAGTGGGGAGTCCAACGCCGTTTTTTTGTCTTAAAATTTCGTCAGTGTTACGGATTTTGTTTATGAGGCGGCCAGTTCGGCCATAAGATGCCAAGTATGCCACTAACGAGTGAGTAATGGGTCATTAAACCAAACGTTTCTGCCTTATGCTCGCCAAAAGTATTAGGCAGAAATAAGAAAAGCCACCGAATGGTGGCTTTTCTGTGTCGAGCAATAAGTATGGCGATTAAGCGCGATAATCGTCTGGAATATGACGCTCTCCATAACCTTGATAATTTTGGCGTGGACGTGTGATTCGGAACTCGGGATCTTCCATCAGCTCCATCCATTGTGCCAACCAACCAGCAGTACGTGGAATCGCGAACAACACGGTGAATGCTTCCATTGGAAAGCCCATCGCTTCGTAAATCAAACCCGAGTAGAAATCGACGTTTGGATACAAGTTGCGCGATACAAAGTACTCGTCTTCCAAGGCAATGCGCTCAAGTTCCATGGCAACGTCAATCAATGGATTGCGACCGGTAACTTCGAATACTTCGTCAGCCGTTTGTTTAACGATTCGTGCACGTGGATCGTAGTTTTTGTACACGCGGTGGCCAAAGCCCATCAAGCGAATTTCGCCGCTCTTACAGCGTTTCACGTAATCCGCAACTTTGTCTTTGGTGCCGATTTCACGCAGCATGTTCAATACCGCTTCGTTGGCGCCACCGTGTGACGGTCCGTACAGTGCGGCGGCTGCGCCAGCGACTGATACGAATGGGTCGGCTTTTGAGCTCGCGATATTACGCATGGCGCTGGTGGAGCAGTTTTGCTCGTGGTCAGCGTGCAAAATGAACAGTACGTCCAGAGCACGTTCCAGAGCAGGGTGGGCCTGATAGCGTGGCTCAACCATGCGATACCTCATGTTCAGGAAGTTGCCCGTGTAGCTCAGCTCGTTGTCTGGGTAGATATACGGCAGACCGCGGCTGTTG
>JAUHZM010000094.1 GCA_030426005.1 Gammaproteobacteria bacterium | reverse complement strand
AATTACCATCACTGATTTTGCACACAACAATGCGAGCTTTAAACCAGACTCTAAAACCGCTTACCCAGGTATCCGCGCGTTATTACCAACGTGGTACATCCAGGAACTGATACACGTCATCGTTCCACACCTCAAACGAGAATATCCGACCCTTAACAAGAAAACACCGTCACCGGTTATGGCCTACTTCTCGTTGTTAACACATCATGAGACTGAACTATCTCGCCTTCAGAGATTGCCGCATTTCGATAGCCTTAATGTGGACTATTTCGCTCTGGTTCACTATTTAAACCCAGGAAATTTCGGTGGCACCGGCTTTTTCCGTCACCGACCAACCGGTTTCGAACGCCTCACTCAGGACCGATTCCCGCAATTTACGCAGGCGGCTGAAGCCCATTTTCGCATGCATGGAGAACCCGCTGCTCAGTATATCCGCAGCAGCAACGACCACTTTGAATTGATTGCAACAATGAACTACCGCCCCAATCGAATTATTGCCTACCCCGGCAATCTTTTACACTCAGGTATAGTTCACCCTGAAAAAGACATAGACGCCAATCCAGTCACCGGACGCCTAACTGCCAACCTTTTTCTGCAGTTCGACTAAAGCTATGTGTGCAACTCAGCGGGTCGCAGCCTCCAACAACGAAAGAAATGGCTGTAATTCCTTACGAACTGGTTTGTAGAATACCCAATTCTTTATTTTTTTAGAGGTCACCAAGCCAGCATCGGCCAACACTTTCATATGCGCCGTGACGGTTGGTTGGCTCAAGCCTATTTTATCGACAATCCGTCCAACGCAGACCCCGTCGTCGACTAGGTCCCCATCAATTTGTGCTTCGAAATGGTCTCTAGGCGTTAGAATCCAAACCATTATTTGAAGTCGATTTGCGTTCGCCAAGGCTTGTAATTTCTTTAACTGCGCCTGATCGACGTTTATTGCGGCCACAACCCTAAACTCCGTTACCTACGTAAAAGCACCCAAGTGTAGCTCGATTTAGTAGAATGATCTGATGAATTTCTATATAGTTATAATACTATATTGTCTAGTAACTATATTCTATGAGCCGACATTCAGATCAAACCATCGCGAGCCTCCGATTGGGTGCGCAATTGGCACAGTCTTATCTGCAACAGATTCACTCGCGTCACGTCGCCCCAAAACCAGAAGCATTGACGGAATTACGGGCATTGGATTGCGAATTACCGATGAACCCCACGGCCCCGACTGAAACACTTAGCCTACTTGATCGCGCTGGGAATCCCGCAACGGTTGCCACCACCGGCGGGCGCTTTTTCGGTTTGGTGGTCGGTGGCTCCCTACCCGCCACAGTCGGCAGTCGCGTACTAAACGCCGCCTGGGATCAGCTCGCTACAACCCAGGACACGAGCCCGGTCGCATTACAACTTGAACGCACGTCAGCGCGCTGGTTACTCGAATTGTTACGTCTACCAGCCCGGTCATCGGTCGGATACGTAACCGGGACAACAATGGGCAACTTCACCTGCCTGGCCGCAGCGCGCCAGCGACAACTGCACAAACTGGATTGGGACGTTGAACAGCATGGTTTATTTGGCGCGCCGCCGTTACGCATTGTGGCGTCTGAAGAAATCCATGTCACCGTGACCAAGGTCGTCAGCATGCTGGGGTTAGGCAAGCGCAATATCATCTCTGTTGAAACGGATTCAAATGGCGCGATGCGTCTCGACAAGCTGCCTCAGCTAGGCCCAGACTGTATTGTTTTAACCCAAGCTGGCAATGTAAATTCTGGTGCGATCGACCCTATCGGCGCTATCGCCGAGCGCGCTCACAGTGCAGACGCCTGGGTGCATGTCGACGGCGCTTTCGGACTCTGGGCCCGAGTGAGCCCAGATCACAATGGACTGACGCAGGGAATTGAAATGGCTGACAGTTGGGTAACAGATGCACACAAATGGCTGAATACGCCGTATGACTGTGGCGTCGCGATATGTCGTCATCCATCAGCCGTTCACTCAGCAATGTCCACAGTCGCACCGTATTTCACGGCTGATACTGACGTTGCACCGAAGGACATGGTGCCCGAATTATCTCGATCAGCACGCGCGATGGACGTATGGGCCGCATTGCACAGTTTAGGAACAATCGGCGTGCAAGACTTAATTAAAACCGGCTGTCGCCACGCCAAGTTAGCAGCGCAAGGCCTCCAATCAATGGGCTTTGAAATTCTGAATGATGTAATCCTTAATCAGGTCGTAGTCAGCTCCCCAACGCAACCGCACCGACTAAACGAATTAGCAGAGTCTGTAAGGCGCAGTGGCGAAGCATGGTTTGGCGTCACACACTGGAAACAACGCGACGCATTCCGTTTGAGCTTCTCATCTTGGGCCACCACAGACGATGATGTGGCTAGGCTCTTAGCCGCGATTAGACATGCAGCGCAAGAACTTGAACTCATCTAACCACTACGCTGGTTTATTCTGATTTGTTATTCAGGTTAAACTGCTTAAACAAGAAACACCATCGATCGCAATTCAATTATGGCTGCACCGTCTAAAGAGCAAATTGTCGCAGATTACTGGAACAGCAACACCTCTGAGGATTTTTTCGGCATCACCTATTGGCTTGCCAACCCTTTGGTAAATCGTCGCTTTAATCAGGGGTTGGTCGAGTTCTCGCAATTCCCACATTGGATTGAATACTCATTGAGCTTTCTGGACCAAGCTAACTGCCAGCGAATTTTAGGTATCGGATGTGGCAGTGGAGATCTTGAGCTGAGGCTGGGCCAATTAAACGCAGCACAATTAGTGGAGGGCATCGACCTTTCAGACAAGCGAATCCAAATAGCGAACGAATCAGCACAACAACAAGGCTTGGCCAAGCGCGTAAAATTTAGGGTTCAAAATGCCGAATCGATGACCATGGAGCGCGATCAATACGATGCGATCTACTTTAATTCATCACTTCACCACATGGCTGACCTGGACGCAATTTTGTCCCGCTGTGCGCAGGCACTGAAACCGTCAGGATTCCTATTTGTCAACGAGTACATCGGCCCCAATCGATTTGCGTTCAGTGAACACGAGCAGGCGCTTATGCAGAGTGTGTTTAATCTAATTCCACAGCAGTACCGAGTATCACACGATAAGAACGATCGCGGATTGATACGTAATAAAGTTGGAATTCCTAACCCAGAAGAAGTTGCACGAGTTGACCCTTCGGAAGCGATTTGCTCGGCCGAAATCGATCAAGCTATCCGCAAACGCTTTAATATCATCAAATTCAATTCCACGGTTGGCGCACTGTTACAGTTTTTGCTGAATGGTATCGCTGGAAACTTTCGGGCGTCAGACCCCGCCTCGATGACCGTGCTAGAGATGTTATTTGAAATCGAAGAAAAACTGATGGATGCTGGCAGTCTAAAACCACATTTCGCGTTCTATGTCGCGCAACCTAAAGACTAAACTCTAAACTGCTTTATATTAGTCAGTATTTTCGAGCTCACTGTTACGTGCCGTTGAAGTAATCCCTCCAGAGTGACGCGGGAAGTCGCTGGCGTCGATGGTATCTAGATATCCGTGCCAGACAGCGTGACCAACCGCGGGAAGAAAGAGTATTAAAAGTAATCCCCCAGTCGCAATCCCGAGCACCAACCCGACACCGATCAGACAGCCCCACAGCGCCATCACTGCTTTGTTCCGTAGCACGGCATTTATTGAAGTCACCACGGCAGTAATCGCATCCACATCTCGATGCATAATCATAGGCAGAGAAAAAACACTGGCGGCAAAGGTCAAACTCAGAAACACCAAGGCCAAGGTGGCCAATGCGCCGTAATAGCCCATCATTTCTTGCGTTGAATAATTCCCGGTTTCCGGCATAAAAATACTCACCGCAGAGCTAGCACGTGCCCAGACCAGAAAAATGATCAGCAGCACCAACGCAAACACCAGTTCAGATCCCAGATAGCGTTTAAAACATGCTTTCAAAGTCCGCTTTAGTGACACAGGCAATTTTCGCTCAAGTTGGGCGCTGATAGCATAGGTGCCTACGCAGGCAATTGGCGCGGCAAACACGAAACCACATAATAGAGAAAACACAATCCACGCACTACCATAACGCCACGCCAGCACCGTAAACAGCATGACTAGGGCAGCCATAACCAAGCCATAACTCAAGCTCGCCAATGGTGCTCGGCGCGCGTCATTCAACCCTTTTCGCAACCAACGAAACGGCGCAAAAAAGCTAAGTTGCTTGCATGGCGCAACGAAGGGCATGGGGGTTGAACTGTTCTCGTCGTCGATCACTGCGCCTCCGGATAGCTTATTGAACATGCAGACCCTACCTGAGTTACCATCACCATGTGACGCATCAAGGCAGACTAAGTATGCCGTTTACGGAATCAAATTACTTGACCCAGATCAAATTAGGCTATGCTTCCAGCCTTGCATTTAAACGCACTATCGCAACCAGTACACATGCAACTTCCCATCAAGCTTGCTCACAACTACTACCCTGGCAAGGGGCCGGTCATTTTGTTTTGTGGTGGCTTCAACTCGAACCGCAACGGCAACAAAGCAATGGCATTACAGTCATGGGCGCTGAAAAATCAACACGCCTATTTGCGATACGATTATCAAGGGCATGGGGAATCCCCGAGCGACTTTGCGGACTGCACCATATCGACCTGGCTGAGTGACGTCCTGACAGTCATAGACGCACTTGACCCGCCGTCAAACGTGGTGCTGGTCGGCAGTTCAATGGGGGGTTGGCTATCGCTCTTAGCAGCCCGCCTACGACCTGAGCGCGTGGCCGGACTCTTGTTGATTGCTTGCGCTGCGGACATGACAGACTACTACCCTGCTCGATTCACAGACTTACCACAAAAGCTCGATGACAAAGGTCGCCTTTATTATTCGGTACCTAACGAATACGACGACCAAGTGCCGTATCGAATTACGCAGACCTTATTGGACGATGGCGCAAAACATAAACTTCTTAATGCGGCTATTTCGATTTCTGCACCAGTGCGTCTGATACATGGCATTGACGATGACGTGGTGCCCTGGGAACGCTCACAAGCCGTAATACAGCAGCTTGAAACACAATACTGCAGTTTGAGCTTGATCAAACACGGCGATCATCGTTTATCCAAGCCACACGAGCTACGGTTTATCGAGAACCAGCTCGCAGAGTTGTTGCAGGACTGCCGTGACTAGCCACAGCATTGATCACCATAGTAGTTGTTGGCGTAGTTGCACTGCTTAGCCTCGTTGCGGCGCTTTAATTTTAACAATTGCAGTATTGGCTTGATTCGTTTCATTGTGTCACTCCAGTGTATGGGTTATGTTCAATTGTGTTCAGTTTGAACCAGAACACACATACAGCAAAGTGAGCAAGTTTGAACGTCAGAATCGATTTTTCTGAACCAGCGCACGCTAACCCAGCACGACCAAGCCACAAACAAGGAGTCAAATTCAGTTGCGAACAACAAACTATCAATGCGCTCAGCTTAGCCGCTCAAGACACAGACTCGTATGCACACTGCTGCTATGGGCGTTGTTCGGCTTGGCTCATCAAAACGCCACCTCGGCAGTAACACCGGAGACGGTTGCCAAACAAACTTGGCATCGTGTATCGACTCCAAACTTCGAACTGATTACGGATATCTCAAAAAACAACGCCGTAGAATTGGCTGAACGCGTCGAGAGGTTTCGTCAGTTCATCAGCATCATTTCGTCCTTCGACTCTGACATTACGTTAAGGCCGGTGACTATTTTTGCCACCAAGCGAGGAAAGAACTACGACTTTTTCACCAACCAAAGCGATTTGCTCAACAAATCCACCGGCTTTTTCAACGACACAATACCCGCGACCTACGCCGTCATTCATCTTAAGGGGCGACATCTCGCACAACACAACCTGCGAAACTACTACCACCAGTATGTGCATTACTTGACCGCCACATCAACTTCTTACGATCTACCTTACTGGTTTAGCGAAGGTTTTGCGATTTACCTGGCAAGTATAGAGTTTATTGGAAAGAATAAGGTTCACTATGCCAAACCACTGGCTCAGTACCGGCGATTCATTAAGAACTCACGATGGGTACCGATTGGAGAAATTCTCGCTGACCGACGAGGTCAGCATCGCAGCATTCACCGTATTCGCAAGACACACGCTCAGGGTTACTTCCTGACTCATTATTTTTACGCCGACATTGAGCGACGCAAGAATTTATTCAAATTTATCAATCTGCGCAATTCTGGCACGGAGATCGAAATTGCTGCGCAACAAGCATTTGACATAACGTTGGAGGAACTTAATTCCGCCGTAAAGCACTATGCCTATTCACCGAGCAGAATGCGTTATCTTTCGATTGAGTTGAACAAGTCTCTGGAGTTAAATGACCATACAGTGCACAAATTAAAGCCTGAAGAACTGTTTACGGAATTCGCACTTTTCTCTCTGCGCACTGATTTAGGTTCCGATAAAGCCATCACCTGGTTTGAGCACGCACTCGAGATCAACCCTCTGTATGCGCCAGCACTGGCAGGACTAGCACAGACCTATGTGGATCAAGACTTAGAAAAAGCCCTACACTACTTTGAACAAGCGAACCACCTGGCCCCGAATGATGTATACGTTGCCACCGTGAAAGGACACGTTTACCGCCAGCTGTTAACGCACAAGACCGAACAGACCAGTGACACCACGCAAAAAGCAGCGTACTGGAGGCAAGCAATACAGGGTTACGACACCGCAATCAACTCCAGTACTGGGAACGTGGAAGCCTTGGTCGGCGCTGCACACTTGTACACCGGACGACAACCTGATGAACTAGTAATTGAGCTGCTAAGGTTTGCGTATCAGTTTGCACCAAGCAATACCGCCGTACAAAAGCACCTAATTCGGGCACTCCTTCGCAACCAAAACACTTTACAGGCTGATCTCATAGCCAACATCATTCGAAACAATCCTCACTACACTCAACATCAACTCGAGAATTTCGAACAGTGGTATCAAGAATTGCGGGCTGTTTATTTACTTAGTGAGGAAACCCAATATGCTTCCCCCGTAAACGAACAGCACAATTCCAAACAACCTATGTCGTCAACGCACGAAGATTAATTCGAATCAACGGAGCACACCACAACATCAAATCTCTCTTAAGCTCTGGGAATATAATAATGGTTTCGCACGCGGTTCACATTGCCTGCGATACTTTGAATTAACCAACTACTTTAATTTTGGCAATTATGGGAAGCAACGAACTCCACGATCTACTTGAGCAACTACGAGACCAACACAAAGGCGCTGATTTTGTTGACAGCGAATACCAACAACGTCTGGACGATATTATTGTGTCGCTAGAGAAACAGTCGCTCTATCCTGATAGTTTTGACGAGTACTCAAACCTCGACGAACAGATTGGTGCGCTCATCCTTGACCTGGAGACAGAGTATCCAACACTGAAACGTGTTTTGGATTCGGTCCGGCAAGTGTTGAGTAATTTCAGAGTCTGATCGGACTCATTTCTTTGTCTCACTGACCCACTCTCGGTAGGTAGTTCCATGTTTCAACTTAATAAATCGACGAAAACCGTTTTGCTCATCGCAAGTCTCTGCGTGGCCACCACTGCCTGCACCTGGGTTAAAAAGAATCCCGGTGCAGACCGTGTTCGCGTTGCACCAGCTGATTTGGTGGGCAGCTGCAAAAGTCTTGGCACTGTAACCAGTACCACTCTGAACAAAGTGACGGTGGTCGATCGCAGCTCCAAGAAAGTTCAAACCGAACTTGAAACCCTGGCGCGCAATGAGGCCGCTAAATCAGGCGCCGACACGATTGTCGCGCGTTCACCGATCGTTGACGGCCGTCAAACGTTTGAGATGTTTCGCTGCTTATAAATCGGTTGCGAGATCTCTCGCAACCGGCAAGCTGTGGGGCTTATAGGCAGACGACGGCCATACGCCCCATACCGGCTTGAACTGGGAAACAGGTTTCACCCGGATCACATACATCGCCAATACCATTTGAATCAGCATCAGCCTGATCGGCATTTTCGTCTAACGGACAATTATCGAACTCGTCATCGACACCATCATTATCATTGTCGGCGTCACACACATCGCCAAACGCATCACCATCAGAATTCAACTGATCCGCATTCTCTATATTCGGGCAATTATCAACATCATTTAGCACGCCATCAAAATCAACGTCTAAGGCAGCATCAATAAAAAATGCCTCGGTGATCGGTCCACTCTCATTGAATGCAAGGCGGTTATCCGCCTGATTGGTTTGTCCAGCTGGAACACCGCATGGTTCGCCGTTGCAATCGATGTCGGGGTTTGAGAACACATGGTTCCAAGCCGCGTCATTCAAATAAGACATGATCGTGCCTCTGCGGTTCGAATTATTACCGTGCCCACAGGCATAGTCTTCGAAAGTATATAGGTTGTTACATGGGCTGGATTGACTCGAGTTTGCCGAAGCTCGTTCATGCCCAGAACCCAGGTTATGTCCTAGCTCATGGGCAAATACTGAATCCGAGCCCCAACTGGCAAACTGCGAAACGGAGTAAGCATAATTGGTGTTCCTGCCAGCAATCCAGGCGATACCGGCAACGCCGCTATTACCGACATAAGGCAGTACGGCAACCATATCTGCGTAGTATTTACTGCGAATCGTTGAGACGCTACTGAATATACCCACACCATCGGTCACGTCATCAAGTAGTTGCCCAGTGCTCGCACTATTGTTAAATCCGAGCTGATACCCGTAGGCCAGCTCTAACTCAATATTAATACCACTACGATCGTAGGCACCATTTGTGAACGCCAACATTTGGTTGATGCGGGCTTCCGGATCAGGAAAACCTGAGGCAAATTGATTCGAGTACACCGCCAACACTCGAATCACCGCTTTGCCGGCCATAGCCCCCTTAGACGGAGACGACGATGCTCGTGTGCGTTGATTTCGAGCACCAATCGGCGGTACTTTTATGTCATCACCTAGGTCGACCGTGTGTTGCACTTGTTTTGCATCAATTAACACTGTGCCACTCAGCTCGTCCCAACCAATCGAATACATATTTGAATCGTCACCAAAACTCGCGTACACCTGCTTCTTACCAAAGGTAATCACCAACCAGTCTTTGGAGGCATCATTTTTACCCCATAACTGCAAATCGCCATTCGGTGCGGTGGCCGTTCGATAGATAGTCACCGTCATTGCCGAGCCATCGGGCTTCGGAATTTGCAATGTATCGCCTTCTTTGAGCGTCGCGATCTGCCGATTGACATCAATTGGCTTCACACTTCGCACAGCACCGCCTGCAACCATTTTAGAGGCGACAGTACGAGTGGAATAAGAAAACAAATCCGGTGTAACACTCGACTGAGCATTAACTGTATTTACTAGCCCGCTCACAAGGATAAGCAAAGCCCACCAACTGTATGCCACACTTCTCGCTACTAAACTCTTTTTATCGTGCATAATTTATCTCAACAAACGTAATATTTTGCCCACCCAAGCTTAAAGTAGCCGATCTGGGTGCAGATTCCTAGTCTTCAATTCTTGTTGCTAACTGGCCTTGCGCAAGCGATGCAAATCCGCGTCGCGCCCCGGCGTGACCCCAAAGGCACGCACATACTCGCGATTAAACTGTGATGCACTCTCGTACCCGACACGATACGCCACACTCTCAACATCACATTGCTCTGTCAACAATATTTGTCGCGCTTCAGTCAGACGGAGCTGCTTCTGAAATTGCAGAGGGCTCATGGCTGTCACACTTTTAAAATGCGCATGAAAGGATGACACGCTCATACCAACCTGATTCGCCAGCTGTTCGACACGCATCGATTGATCGAATTGACTGCGCAGCACACGTATTGCCTGTGCAACCCGCTGCAAATGACT
>JAUHZM010000093.1 GCA_030426005.1 Gammaproteobacteria bacterium | reverse complement strand
CTCACGGCCAACGGCGTGCAACAAGGTGATCGCGTTGCGGCCTTTTTGCCCAATTCCATTGAGGCCATCATCGCCATGTTGGCTACCAGTGCCTTGGGCGCTATTTGGTGTTCCGCGTCACCCGATTTTGGTGCTGACGGCGTGCTCGATCGATTCGGTCAGATCGATCCGAAAGTCTTGTTTTGCACCAATGGCTATTACTACGGTGGTAAATGGATTGATTGCGAGGAGAAAAACGCCGCCGTCGCCAAGGCGCTGCCGAGTCTCACTGCGTCGTTTAGCATTGATTACCATGCTCTAGATGACTGCGCTTTTCGAACTCAGCTGGCACAGTTTCCCGCCAAGGATATCGACTTCGCGCGCCTGCCGTTTGATCACCCGTTGTTCATCATGTTTTCATCAGGCACCACGGGCAAACCTAAATGCATTGTGCACGGCGCGGGCGGCACCTTGCTTCAGCATCTCAAAGAGCATCAACTTCACAGCGATATCCGAACTGGCGATCGCCTGTTCTACTTCACCACCTGTGGCTGGATGATGTGGAACTGGCTAGCCAGCGGCCTCGCGAGTGGTGCTACCTTGGTATTGTACGACGGCAACCCGTTTGCTGGCCGCAAACAGGTTTTATTTGATCTCGCCGAGCAACACCGGGTAACGCATTTCGGCACTTCAGCAAAATTTATCGAAGCCTGCAATAAGACACATCTGGACCCGGCACAAACTCACGACTTATCGGCACTGCGCGCGGTATTTTCGACCGGCAGCCCGCTCGCACCAGAGAGTTTTCGCTATGTGTACGAACACTTTAAACAGGACCTCCACCTGGCTTCGATTTCTGGCGGCACTGATATCATCTCTTGCTTTGCCTTAGGCAATCCCACTCAGCCCGTTTGGCTTGGTGAACTCCAATGCCTAGGGCTGGGCATGGCGGTAAATGCCTTCGATCACCAGGGTCAGCCCACCAAAGGCAAGGGCGATCTGGTGTGCACCAAACCGTTTCCTTGCATGCCGGTTGGATTCTGGAACGACGACGATGGCCAGCGCTATCACAAAGCCTATTTTGCCACCTACGATAATATCTGGTGCCATGGCGACTTCGTTGAGCTCACGGCGCACGATTCACAAACACACCCGGGCATGATCATTCATGGTCGTTCTGACGCGGTTCTCAACCCGGGCGGGGTACGAATTGGCACTGCCGAAATTTACCGCCAGGTCGAAAAAATTCCCGAAGTCGCCGAATCCATTGTGATCGGCCAGGATTGGCAAAACGACGTTCGCGTGGTGTTGTTTGTCAAACTACAAGAAAACGCTGAGCTCAGCACTGACCTCCAACACAAGATCAAGCAATTGATTCGTGAAAAAGCCACGCCGAGACATGTGCCAGCCAAAATCCTGACCGTGACTGACATTCCACGCACCAAGAGCGGCAAAATAGTCGAACTCGCTGTACGCGATGTCGTCCACGGCCGCGAAGTCAGCAACCTAAACAGTCTGGCAAACCCAGAAGCTCTGGCCTATTTTAAAAACCGTACTGAACTCACCACATGATTAGTCAGCAAGACGTCATCGCGCAGCTGCCTGCGCATTTGCAACCGTTTGTCGCCATTCAGGATTACTCAGCCTATTCACCGCGCGACCACGCGGTGTGGCGCTTTTTATTGCATCAACTACGTTACAGCTTACGTGACTCCGCGCACCCAACGTACTTCGACGGGCTGGCGAGGACCGGTATCGGCTTGGAAGCCATCCCGCGCATAGAAGAGATCAACCTGTGTCTCAATAAACTCGGTTGGCAGGCGGTGGCGGTCGACGGCTTTTTACCACCCGCCGTGTTTATGGAATTTCAGGCACGTAAAGTGTTAGCCATAGCGCTGAACATTCGCTCATTTGAGCATATGTTATACACACCGGCACCCGATATCATCCATGAATCAGCTGGTCATGCACCGTTCCTGGTTGACATCGATTACGCCGAGTTTCTGCAACGCTTTGGTGAGCTCGGGATGCAAGCCATTGCCAATGACCACGATATGGCGATCTACGAAGCGGTGCGACAACTCTCGATCGTCAAAGAAGATGGCAATTCCAGCACCGCCGACATTGCCAGCGCAGAAGCCGACGTAGAACGACTCCAAAACATGAAGGTCGCCCCGTCCGAAGCAAACTTACTGGCACGACTGCATTGGTGGACGGTTGAATACGGTCTGGTCGGCGAGCTGAGTGACTACACCATCTACGGCGCTGGTTTATTGTCCTCGCTGTCTGAAAGCCAAAGCTGTTTAGACGACCGAAAGGTTGATAAACGCGCGCTGACTTTGCACGCCCTCAACACCGCCTATGACATCACTGCGCCACAGCCACAGCTGTTTGTTACCCAATCCTGTCGTCACTTGAGCCAGGTGCTGGAAGAATATGGCCGTCATATGTGTTGTTACCGTGGCGGGGCAAGCGCACTAGAAGAAGCCATGACCGCCGGTACCGTCGTCACCTCAACCTATAATTCAGGTCTACAGGTAGCCGGGAAGATCAACCGCGTACTCACGGACCCAGTTGGCAACGCTATTTACATCAATACCGAAGGCCCAACGCAGCTCGCTTATGAAGGCGCCGAGTTGCCTGGCCACGGGATTCAATATCATGCACAGGGATTTGGCTCACCCATCGGGCGATTGCGTGCCATGGAACGTTGTTTGTCCGACTACACGGTGGATGAATTAAAACGCCACCACATCGAAATTGATACGCAGGTCACGTTACACTTTTTATCCGGAATCACCGTACAAGGCACTCTGACCGCTATTGTTCGACGTCACCAACGCAATATCCTGTTTAGTTTCGAAGACTGCACAGTTAGCGACGTCGAAGGCAATGTCTTATTTGACCCAAGCTGGGGTACGTTTGATATGGCGATCGGCGACACAGTCGTTTCGGTAGCCGGGGGCTCTGCGGATCAAACGGCATACCCAATGTACAAAGCGCCCTCGCACAATGTGACCGCAGCGCAAGCGGTGAGCGACTCAGCTCGAGCACAATTTGAACTGTATACGCGATTGCGCGCGCTGCGAGAAACGCAAAACGCCGATCCGCAATTAATTGAGCACATTCTGCACAACGACACCTTGGATTGGCTGGTTAAATTCGAAGCATACGAAATAAGCCATTCTGACGCCTTAAAACAACAGCTAAACGATATTGCCGCTAGTAACTCGGACGACGTGCGGGTATTAATTGAGGGCGGATTACAACGATTAGCTGCGGTAACGACCTGATCCGACAGCTGGATAAATTCTACTACCACCGGCCAGCAAGCTAATGTAGAATGATTCGCAATCGCATTAAACTCAACCCGACTTACTAATGAAATACGTACTCCTGATTCTGCTGTCTATCTCAAGCCTTTCTTTTAACGCGCAAATCTTGGCAGAGGAAAAAGCCGTTCAGCATAAAGTCGTTGCTGATATTACCGAAGTCGACACTGCTAAAGCCGTCTTCAATGACACCACGGCCGAATTAAAAACTAAGCAAGAGCTTAATGCCGCGGAACTGCATGAAATCCACATGATTACCTACTCATTGGAAAAAGCCGTGGCGTATTTTGTCGACACCAAGCAAGGCCAAGCACAGAAAGACGCTGAAAAACTGGCGGGCGTCGTTGAGCTGGTTCATATCGCATCTGAAAACAATCGTAGCGCAGAGACCCGGGTCTATCTGGACGAATACTTCAAACTGGCAGACGCGTTTTCTGCTGCTTGGTAGTTAAACAGCTCATTCGTCCTTTGGCTCCTGATTGAGTACACCGTGTATCGCCAGACCCACCATGTCGCCCAGGTCTGGCCACGGATAGCCACTAATCGTCACCCGATTATGAATAATTCCCTGCAGAAAGCACATTAGCGTATCGAGCTTCTTAGCCATTACCGCTCGCGGAAACGCGTTAGCACAAACAATTCCAAAGACTTCGGCAAATACTTGGTACCGCGCCATTAGGTCAGGATCATCAATAAACACACTAACGTCGGACTGACTAACACCTTCGGTCATATACACCAAACGGTAATGGTCCGGATTGTCGACCCAATACGACACATACGCTGAAGCCAGGTGCTGCAGCTGCTCTTGCGCTTCACGGCCCTCGAGCTCAAGTTCCGCCAATCCACCGAACAGTTCGTCAAATACCTCATTCCATAACGTGTGCAGAATATCCAGTTTGGAATCGTAGTACTGGTATAGCGTCATGGGCGCACAGCCGACTTCCTGTGCTATGCGACGCATGGAAATATTGCGATAGCCTTCTTCCTTGAATAATCGCTGTGTCGCCAAAGCAATTTTGTCTCGCATCTCTTGCCGTTGCGCTTCGGATAAGGCTGGGCGACCACGTTTGCTGCGTCCGGATTTCACTTGCTTAGTCGCGTTTTTGTTGTTCATTTTTCTCCCTCTAGACAAAAGCCGGTCCGTAATAGCTTGCTTCTTCACCGCCATTTAATTAAATTATACGCGTACATTTAATTAAATGGAACATACGGAGCACCGCATGATTGACGTCTTACCCCTGTTCACCACGTTGGTACTAGGACTGTTTGCTGGCAGCCTTCTCACCGAAGCGATGATTCTGGTGCCGTATTGGCGCCGAATGGAACCCGCTGAATTTCTCAGACTGCACGGCACACTTGGCCCTAAGTTGTTTCGTTTCTTCGCGCCGCTCACGACCAGCGCGGTCGTCTTGGCGGTAGTAACTGCTGTGTTAGTCGGGTTCAGCAATCCAGCATGGTTATTAACCGGGGTACTGAGCGCAATCGTGCTTTCAATCTTTTTTATTTATTTCCGCAGAGCGAACAATCGCTTTGCCACACACACAATAACAGCACAGGAACTTCCAGACGAACTGGCTCGCTGGTCGGCCTGGCACTGGCTGCGCACTGGCATCTTGATCATCGCCTTTGCCAGCTCGATCTACGGTCACACGATATAGTTTAAACAGACTCTGATTAAGTCTAGAAGTAAATCGATAGCTGCGCAAACAGTTGATAATCGGTGGACAAGAATTCAGGTACCGCGTCTGCTACGGCAACACCGCCGTATTCGGTACCTTGCGCTCCAAATGGCACATTCATCGACACAAGGAGGTCGGCGTTTTGTAACCAATCGTAGTTCACCGAGAGCTGTAGCAAACCAGAGTGATCGCGCAGATTCATAAACAGGGTAGGGTTCAGCATGACCCTAGGGGACATCTCCACCGTGGCGACCATGGCGGCGTAGTAGCGCCCCAAAGCATACAATTCTCGACGCCTGATCCGATCGCTCAAGTCTTGCGCTTCAATCAAGTTCGACACCGACAAGCGACGGCCGTCGAGTCCAAAGCCGTTGTAGTAGAGCTCTGCACTGCCACTCCAGTTACGACCGGCCAACACCCAGGAGTAACTGAGACTCGCCACCGCCGAGGCCACCCAGTCGGTGTCGGTTTGGGCCAGGGTAAGGTCACCACGTGTAATCGCATCGCCAAGATGTGAAACAAGCCCAACCCCCAACACGGTGTCGTCATAGTGCTGCGCCAACAATACATCGACCTCATAATTGTCGGTCAGGGCGTGATACTTAAATGCCAGTGATGACACTGATTCTGAGAGCTTCCCGCTCTCCACCTCACGGCGTGGCACCATCACCACCTGCCAATCGTTACCGGACTCAAGTAACCATTGCGCGTACACCATGTCATCGCCGGTTTTGTATTCCTTATCGACGGCGGTGGGGTCGAATGGGTTAAAAATATCCATCGGATTGAATGCTAAACCGTTGCCCCAGCTGACCGCTTGTCGACCAACACGCACCACAGCGGAGTCTCCGGTGTACCCCACGTTTAAGCGATCCAAGCGATGCACCAATACATAATCGGCTTCTCGCTGCTGATGACTCAAGTCAAACAATCGGGCGTCATCCGTCCCAATGTCACCCGTATTCAGTGCCAACCCTGTCGCCGCGTCAAAAAAATCTGTGTTGTAGCTGTATAGGCCTGAGAGCTGGTAGTCTACTTGCAGGTCCCAGGCGTTTTTTTTGCGCTGGAATTTACCGCGCAGATCGACCGTACTTAACTTAACGGTTGTGGTGTCGTACAACAGCGGTGACGCATAGACACTGTCTTCAGGGTACCCAGTCACACTGTGAGAAAACTTAATATGACCAGCTAATTGCGTTTGACTCGCCAGCACCGTCGGGCTCGCAAGCAGCGTGCACACCGCAGTCGCAGCAGCAACCGAGGCGACTAGCTTACCGTGTTTCATCTGCCACAATCTGGCCGTCTACCATTTTTATCTGGCGCTTTGCATACGCCATCACACGCGTATCATGAGTGGCGATCAAGAACGTCACTTTGTGATTTTGGTTCAGCGCCACAAACTGTTCCATCAGTTTTTCCATACTGCGCGTGTCCAGATTGGCGGTTGGCTCATCGGCGAGGACCAGCTTAGGTTTACTTACAATCGCGCGCGCTACCGCCACGCGTTGTTGCTGGCCACCCGATAATTGCGCTGGCAATCGATGCTCCATGCCCAACAAACCGACTTCCTGCAAAATAGCATTGGCCTTCTCATGCCGCTCCTGCGCGGGAATACCTTGAACCTGCATAACGAATTCCACATTTTCACGCGCTGTCAGCACTGGAATCAAATTGTAGGCCTGAAATACAAAGCCTATTTTATGCAGTCGGATGTCCGCCAACTCAGATTTTGACAAGTTATCGATCCGTTGACCGTCGAGTCGTACCTCGCCGCTGTCCAACTCGTCGAGCCCGCCAATAGCATTAAGCAAGGTGGTCTTACCCGATCCGGACGGCCCCGATAAGCAGACAAAGGCGCCTTGTTCGAACGCCACGGACAAATGATCCAACGCTTTAATAACGCTGTCACCTTGTTGAAAGTATTTGCATAAATCAAGACATTCAATAGCGGACATAATGCACCTGTTAGGTTTTGGCCAATGCTTCGACGGGTCGATACCGCGATGCCTTCCACGCTGGCATAAAGCCAGCAAGCAGACCTAAAACAATGACCACGCTGCTGGCCAGAACAAAGTCCAGCGTGGTCAGTGATGGCGTGAGTACCGTGCTCATTCCCGCCATCTGCAAACCCTGCGCGACACTCGATAAATCAATGCCATCCATCAAGGGTAGAATCGTGACCACTGCCACCAGATTGCCGATTACCAGGCCCAAAGCCAACAGAATTAAAGTTTCACACATCACCTGATACAAAATGGTGGTCGGCTTCATCCCAAGCGCCTGCATCAGACCGATTTCTCGAACGCGTTCAAAGACCGCCATCATCAAGGTATTCACCAGGCCGAACGATAAGGCCAAAAATATAATGATCATAAAAACCAGCACAAAACCGTCCATCACGTTTGCCATAAGGCCTAAGTAGGGATTCAGTTCATACCAAGGCAGGGTAGTCTGTAGCGGTGAATCGTGAGCACGGATTTGTTGCAACAACGTCTCCACATCACGCGCATCCTGACCATTTACCGCGATCTCAGACACCAGCGCAGGAATATTCAACATTGTTTGCACAGTCTCTTTGCCAGTGAACACAAACATTTCTTCGTCGGCGATCACACTCGACTTAAATACACCGACAATTTTAAACCCGCGATCGGCGACGTTATTGTCCGGATCCTGCGACATAATCACCACTCGTTTTCCTAGGTCTGTTTCTAGGGTTTCGAGCAATTTCGCGCCCAGAACAATTCCCTGCTCACCTGGGTCCGCAACAAAACGTCCTCGTTGAATCACCGAGTTGCCAAACCCAAGTTGTGGTTCATACTCTGGGTCGATGCCAAGTAGCATTACTCCGCGACTCTCTCGCTCACTGGTGATCATGGCCGGAACCCGCACCCGTGCCGACCAGGCTGTGACCGCTTCGCCATCCAGCACCGTGCGCAGCTGTTCGTTTGGCTCTGGCAAACTGTTTTCAATATTGGGGTCGTCCACATAGTTCGGGTGGTGAATTTGAATATGCCCAGGCAGGGAATTCAAACCGTCGACCAACATTCCGTCGACCATGCCACGCATAAAAGCGCTCATAAAGATCATCGCCCAGACGCCGAGTGAGATCGCCACTAACATAATGGTCGTGCGGCGTCGATTGCGCCATAAATTGCGCCAGGCGATTCGCAGAATAATTTGTAGATTCTGATTCATCATGTCGCCCGCATAGCCTCAATCGGGTGAAGACGTAAAATTCTCAGCGCCGGATACAAGGTTGCCACCAAACTAAAAATCATAACCACGACCGGCCCCATCAACACCGATAATAAACTGATCTCTGGGTATATCCGATCGGGCAGATTAAAACGCTGCGCCATCTCTTCCATGCCTGGAAAATATAAGCCGACGTGTTGGAAATACAGCACCACCAAGCCACCAAGCGCCACACCAATCACTAGGCCCAGTAACCCCATCAACAACGACTCTAATAGCACCAAACCAGAGATCATGCGTGGTTTCACACCGAGCGACATGATCACACCAAACTCTCGAGTCCTTTCCAGCACCGACATCAATTGCGTGTTCATCACACCCAAAGCGACCAGCAATATCAACACGCCGTACATAAACCAGGCACTGATAAAATCGGCCTGAATTGCCTGTTCCAGCCCTGGGTTCAGCGCCCGCCAATCGTGCACTTTGAGCTCATCCACATGGTCGGTTAATACGGCTAGTTGCTGCTGGATCTGCTGGCTGGCTTCAATATCGCCTTCTAAAGTATCGAGCGACACCACGATGCTGTGGCCATCACCGTGCATGGCAAACGTGTCCTGAAAATAACTAAGTCCGACCAACGCCATTGCGCGATCCGCATCCGACAAGCCGGAATCAAAGATCCCCGCCACCGTCACGATACCGGCCGCGAAGGAACCGTCTTTACCGCTGCCCAGCAGGGTAATTTCATCACCCAAGTTGACCTTGAGGTTTTTGGCCATGACCTTGCCGAGCACAATTTCAGCGGCGGCACCGTCTCGCAGATACCGCCCTTCAGACACCAAGCCAGACAGCGCAGTGACTTGGGGTTCAAACTCCGGCTCCACGCCAGTCACCTGAATGCCAAAGGTGCGGTCTTCGCTCGACGCCAGCGCAAACGTGGATGCGCGCGCAGCGTAACGATAGGGCGTCTGTTGTCGTAACGACGCCACAAGCTGATTGATGTCGGGCACCGTGCGATCCATTTTCGGCGCGTCCAAGTAGTCTTGCTGCTGAATTTGAAGATTCCCGGAGAACATTTTCAGGGTGTTACCGATCATCATGTCGTACTGACCCAACTGCAAGGAGATGGAGAACACCAGCAACATGTTGGAAAAAACCATCGCCATTGCCGTCAACCAGGTTCGGCGCTTATGCCGCCAGAGGTTCCGCCATGCCAGTTTGAATGTCAGCATCGATGGCGGTCGCTATTAGTCACGCGGATTGCGCAGGTTAGACAAGGTGAAAAGATTACCGGGAATATCGATATCAAAATCGATGGTGTGCGTCTCGATCTGGGTCCACTCGTCAGGCTCATCGACTTTGCCCATACGAATTTTATTCGCCACCGGTTTGCCGTCCATCATGACAGAGCACCGTTCCGGGCAAAGACGGGGCCAAGGGTCTATCAGTGTGATCAGGCCCTTGGTCGCCATCGGGTAAAGGCAGGTTTCCGCCCCCATGACGCGGGCGGCCAGCGTTTCTGACTTGGCGCTGAAGGTAGCTGTGATCTCGGACGGGCTGGCCCGACCATGGGCAAGCATGCGAGCCACCTCGCGCGAGCTGTAGTCGGGTATCTCGGGCACTTGGCGCAGGACATGCACCTCGCCAAAATCGTCGTTCAGGGTCTTTACCGTCTCTTCCAGCGCCAGATCGAAAAGGACCGCCTGGTTGTCCGCCTGTA
>JAUHZM010000383.1 GCA_030426005.1 Gammaproteobacteria bacterium | reverse complement strand
ATTCGGCTTCACGTAGTGTGCGCATGCGCGCCACCATTGACGGTGCAGGCGGTCGGCTAAAACCAGGTTATTTTGTGAACGTTAGGGTACCGAGTGGAACCAGTGAGTCGATTGCCCGATTGCCAAGTACTGCAGTGCGCGTGGATGCGCTGGGTGCCTATGTATACGTATTGAACAAAGACGACAAAGGTGATTGGCGCGCGGCACGACGGCCAATCTCGGTGCGCGCCCAACAGGGTGATGACTCGATAATTCAATCCGGGCTGGAGGCTGGCGATGTGGTTGCCACGAAAGGCTCATTCAAATTGCGCGAAGGCTTGTTAACCAATGTGTCGGATTTGCAGGATGTCGCTGTCGAGCCACTTCCTCTGCCGGACTTCGAACAAGTACCACAAACGACCACTGACTCTGAAATAGTCACGCCAGAACCAAGAGCGGATTCGGAGGTGACGCCAGCACCTGAAGATATCGCTGCCGAGGAGTCCGACGATGAGTAATCAGTCGGTTGACGAGTCGGTATTAGGGCATGACGAAAAGCCATCCGTTATGGATGTGTTTTCGACCCGTCCGATCTTGGCTATTGTGCTGTCTTTGGCGATCGTGTTTATTGGGATTCGTGCGGCGGTCGAATTGCCAATTCTTCAATTTCCGAAAATATCCAGTGCGTCATTGCAAATTACCACACCGTATATTGGCGCGTCTGCGGAAGTCGTACAGGGCTTCATTACAGAACCGATTGAGCGTGCTGCGTCGTCGGTGCCAGGCGTTGATTTTGTCGACTCTCGCACCACACCGGGTGTGAGTGTGGTCACGGTTTGGCTCAAGCTCAATGAGGACAGCACACGCGCGCTCGCGGAGCTGTCTACGCGTCTTGATCAAATTCGCTTTGAATTACCCGCAGGTGCGCAGGACCCGTCGGTGGAAGTGGTGCGGGCAGATCGACCGTTCGCTATCTTTTATTTGACGGTGAATTACGACGAAACGGAAGCCGGGATCAGTCGACTCGAGGCCACTGATTATCTGGCACGCAATGTGGTACCGACCCTCACTTCGATCCCTGGCGTGCAGCGCATCGGACTAGAAGGCGCTCGCCAACCGGCGATGCGCATCTGGATCGATCCATTAAAGCTCTCGGCGTTCAATCTCTCCGCCGAAGATGTCTCTAATGCGCTACGTGCAAACAACTTAATTGCCACTGTCGGGCAAACAGAGAACAGCTACCAGCGCACGGCGTTATTGACTGATACCTCACTGAGTGAGGTCGCCGATTTCGAACAAATGGTGATTCGCGAAGTCAATGGCACTCAGGTGCGGCTCGGGGATGTTGCACGTATTGAGATCGGTGAAAACGAAAGTGAGGTGACGGCACGATTGTCCAAAGACACCGTGTTGTATATCTCCGTGTGGCCACTGCCTGGTTCGAATGAAATCGCGATTGGCGATCGCTTGTACGTGATGCTGGATGAAATTAATGCCACCTTGCCCAAGGGCTTGAGTATCTCTGACGGCTATGATGGCACGCTCTACATGCGCAGTGCCTTACGGGAGATTTTTATCACACTGGCCGAGACGGTGTTGTTAGTCGGTTTGGTGGTCTTGGCGATGATGGGTTCGATCCGTACCGCGTTAGTGCCGCTGGTCACGATCCCGATTTCGTTATTGGGCGCAGTGGCTGCCATGACATTGATGGGGTTCACTTTGAACCTTCTAACTGTATTAGCCATTGTGTTGTCTGTTGGTTTGGTCGTGGACGATGCCATTGTCGTAGTCGAAAACGTTGCTCGCCACATGCGGAGCGGGATGAGTCGTTTAGAGGCCGCGTTGTACAGCTCACGGCAACTGTTTGCACCGATTATTAGTATGACGATTACTTTGGCTGCGGTGTACGCGCCTATCGGATTGTTGTCTGGGTTAACTGGCGCTTTGTTTAAGGAGTTTGCTTTTACCTTGGCCATCGCAGTGTTGATTTCGGGTGTGGTCGCGTTGACGTTATCACCTATTATGAGCGCCTATGCTTGTCCAGAAGGTGGGGAAGAGGGC